>JAETTR010000270.1 GCA_021768985.1 Bacillota bacterium | reverse complement strand
GGTAAGCCCGTACATCTTGTACATCGCCTCTTTCGTTTCATCCGTAATGGTGACGCCGCTTCCGCTCATTTCGTTGATCTTGTTCTGAATGAAATCGAAGGGCAGACAGCGCACGAGGATATACAGAATCAGCGACACGCCGAACAGAATCAGGATTGCGAGTCCCAATCGTTTGAGAATGTATTTAGCCATAGTTTACTCCGCAATGCGCGATTCTTACTTTTTAAAGTCGATTTCCCAGATTTTGCCGATCGGCGAAGAATAGGAGTTGATCTTCTCGGGGAAGGTGCTCGTGTCGATAACGTTCGCATTGTACGCGTAAAGCGTCTGTCTCTGATATGCGGGCATTTCGACGGCAAGCTCCAATACGTCCTTCATCGCCTCTTTGTAAATCGCCGCGCGCTCCGATTCCACGTCCGTCTTTCTCGCGTTATCGATTTTGATCGAAAGCTTCTTTAAGATATCGGGCTCGACCGTATACTGATCGGGGCTGTTGTTAATTTCACGGTAGCCCCAGTTGAGTACGCTGGTCGCGGTCGAATCCTTGTGGTAAACCTGATACATGTCGGGATCGATCGTGGAGCCCCACGCCGCCGCCCATACGGTCAGCGAACCGGTTGCGAGCTTGGTGAGCGCGTTGGTATCGGGCACGACGTCCACCTCCCAGCCGCAAGCCTTCAACAACTCCGCCGCCTTTTCGAACACGGCGTATACGGGGTGATCGGTCAGGTTGGAGCCTGCGATCGTAAACTTCATTTTCAGGGCTGCGTCGCCTGCCGCATATACGCCTTTGCTCATATAGCCGCGAATCTTCTCTTTCGCTTTTTCATCCGCGTCCGCACCCGTGGGATACATGGTGTAATCGAACCCGTTGTTCGTGTCCATATGATCGAGCGGCTTTCCGCCGTCAAAGGAACCGACCGGATCTCTGGGATACGCCCAGCTTACGACGGACATGGGCCATGCGATCGTAGTAACGGTACCTGCCGAATAGAAGCGCTCCACGAGGCTGGTATCCATTGCCGACATGATCGCGCGGCGCAGGTTGATATCCCGCACCTTGCCCGCATTGATGCCGATATAGCCGTAACCGAGCTGCCAGGTGGGAACGGATTCGATTCCCTTGCTCCCTAATTTGTCGATCGCGTCCTTATTTTCCTTTGTAAACTGCGGGGTGACGAAGTGCACGCTTCCGCTGTTCAGAACGTCGAGCGCGTTCGTTGCGCTCACCTCCTGATAGACGATCTTCTTGATCTTGGGCGCGCCGAGCAGGAAATCATCGTTCGCCTTGAAAAACACCATGTTGTTGTTATTGAACGCATTGCCCGCAGGATTGTCGCGATTGTCGCGGTCGGACGCCTTGTACGCGCCCGCGCCGAGCGGCACCTTGTTTTTGCTTGCGCCATAGGAATTGTTCCCCTGAATCACGTTCTTCATGAACTCGTACGAACCCCAGCCCACGCCGAAGGAATTTTCCTTGCTCATGGGATCGGACGCGATGTTCACACCGTACGTTTCGGGATCGGAATAGTAATGGTAAGGCGCAACGTTAAAGGAGAAGTTCCAGATCGCTTTCGGGTCCACGCCGTTGATCTGAACGCGCAGAACAGCGTATTTGTCGCTCGCCGTCACCACGCCCTTTTCGTCGTATTCGCTCGCACTCGCAATGTTGTAGACGTTATTCCCGATCGTAATCGAGGTTTCGCTCGTGGTATGCCCCATGGAAACGATGCCCGAGATCGTGGGATAATTCAATCCTCCCTCGCCGATCTGCTCGTGCAGAATCACTTCCGTCGCCTTTGCAACGAAGTCGGTCGCCATGGTGTTCGCCGTTCCCCAGAACTGAAGAATTTCGTGAAGCGCGGTGGAAACCTTGGAGTTGTAAACGTGATTGATCGCAGCTTCCTTCGTCGTAATCGGATTGGCATGTCCGTCCTTCGCATTGGGATAATTTCGAATGACCCGTTCGATCTTCGACTTATCCGCCGTACTGCCCGCCGTCTGCGCGTATTTCACTTCCACGAATCCTTCCATGTACATGAACGAGGTAATTTCATCGAACTCGCCCGTCGATTTATAAGGTTCCTCGGAATAGGACTCCTTCGCGGAAACGTAGTCGCTGTTGAGTTCTTCCTTGAACGTGGTGAGCGTCGTTTCATAGTCGGAAAGCAGGATTGCGCGGTATTCCGCATCGGAAAGATCCTTTTCGGAAACCGCTTCTTTAAAGCCGACCGAAACGGCGTGCTCCGCAATCGCCGCTTTCATGTCCGCCTCGCTTACGTCGTAAGACGAGGCGC
>JAETTR010000269.1 GCA_021768985.1 Bacillota bacterium | reverse complement strand
TAACTGTAAACTGACAGTTTGCAAAAGCAATCAAATATTGGGGTGTCGCCAAGCGGTAAGGCAACGGACTCTGACTCCGTCATTCGTTGGTTCGAATCCAGCTACCCCAGCCAAATACCCTGTATTTTGTGCCTTTTTGTGGAGAGGAACACAAAATACGGGGCTATTTTTTTGCGTTTTGGGGACTTTTTGGGGACTAATCAAGGCTGTAAATTACCTTGCGCCCTTCTTGTAGCATGAATTCACGGGGAAACTTCGTATATACTTTCGTCGTTTGCGTATCGTCGGCGGCGTGTCCCGCCCATACGGAAACCACCTCGCGCGACACTCCGCACATTTGCGCGCGGGTGATGAACGTGTGCCGCAGTTCGTGCAGGTGGTGCGACGGCATTAGCCGTTTCATCGCTTGCGTGAGCGCGTCGGGGCGCACGGTGCGCAACTCGTCAACGCTCATTTGCGGCAACCACCGCGCAAGCATGGGCGTGATCGGAATCGATCTCCGTCGTTCTTGCAATCCTTTCCGCACCTTTGCGCAGACAACGGAAACAAATTCGCCGTCGATCTCGACCGATGCAAGCTCGCTTCGGCGGATTCCCGTATAAAGCAGGAACAAAAGCGCGTTTTTTACTTCGGGCGCGCAGTTGCTTTCGCCGATGAGCTTCACGAGCTCGCGCTCTTCGTCAAGTGTGAGCGCACAGCCGCTTTTCTCCTCGTAGATCGGCGGATGCATCAACCGCATGGGTGATTTCTCCATAATTTCGTCGCCGATCGCAAAGTTAAAAATCGCTTTTAACGCTTGAAAGAGTTTTACAGCCGTTCGCGGCTTCCCTTCTTGTACATAGCTGTTGATGACCGCTTGCACGTCCGATTGCCGAATGTCCGCAATCTCCCGCCCCGAAAATGCGGGGAGAACGTTCGCATTAAAAAGACTCTCGTAATATTCGGCAGTGCTCGCCTTAATATTCGGGCGTTTGAGTTCCAACCACCGCGCGGCAACCTCTTCGAAGAGCGGAACGCGGTGCGCGGGTTCTTCGGGTTCGGCGGTTTCCGCCCTTGGCTTGTAGTTCAGAAGGGCGGCGAAAAATTTGTCTTTCAACTTGCTTTCATCTGCCGAGCTCACACAAATATTGAAACCGTATTTGCGGAAGCGCGCTTCGAAAATCCCGTTTTTTTTCTGCCGTACGGGTATCGGCAATTCGATTGTGATTTTTCCTTGAAATTGTTCAGGCATGGATCTTATCTCCTTTCTTGAAAAATAAAATTTGCCCGATTTCAGCGTAACGTTGTTTTTGTATTCTCTTCGCCTTTCCTCCTTTGAAAATTTTGTCGGGAATTGAATCACTTGAAATTCTTCGCGTTTGGCGGCGTAACTATCCGCCCGCCCTTGCGCATATCCGATAACCCGCAGGATTCTTCCCGCGGCTTCTTCAAGTTCCGCAACCTCTTTGCTATCAAAAAATAAATCCATATTTCCCCCTTGCGCGAATAGTGCGCAAGGGGAATTTTATCATGAAAACTTTTTTGCGGCGTGATCACCTGCCATCTTTCCGAGCAATCCCTCCCCGTAGGCCATAAAACGAGCGCGCGGTGCAGGGGTCATTTCGTCGAAGAGCGCAAGGATCTCCATTTTGTCAGCAGGAAGCTCGACTCCGTTCGTTTCCACTCCTGTAAAAGTTCTGCCCAATAAATAATCAGTAGTAACGTCGAAGAAATCCGCAAGCTTAATAAGAGTTATTGTATCAGGTTCACGATTTCCTTTTTCGTATTGACAAACCGTACTTCTTACTACTCCCAACTGTTTGGCGAGCTCTATTTGCGTAATTCCTTTACTTTCACGCAATTCTTTAAGGTTCATTTCTCTTCCTCCATGCAAATTTTAGCATAATTTCCGCACTTTTTGTTCACAAAGCAAAAACTTTTTGGCAGTGGATTGTTGACATTGTGAAAACTTAATGTTATAATGTTCACAATCTGAAAACACATGGAGGTAAAAGCATGAAAATGAAAGAAGCCGCGAAAAATCCCGAGGTGCTTGGTCTGGAAAAAACGATCATCAGCCTGCGGGCGCAAATGAAGTTGCAGGAAGCTGAATGGAGAAAGACGGCTATTTCCCTCGCCAAAGAGGTGAGCGGCGCGCTTTTCGGCGACAGCAAGCTGGGCGTACAGGTAGTCAATCAAGAGTCGGCGCGCAAGGCTTACGAACTTGCAGAAAAGATTTTGCAGGAGTGAGCCATGTGGAACTGTGCGAAAGAATGCGGATATTGGGACGGAGACGGGTGCACGATAAACTACACGCCC
>JAETTR010000268.1 GCA_021768985.1 Bacillota bacterium | reverse complement strand
TATCGTTGAAGAGCCGCACGGTTTTCACGAAGAAGCCGCCCCGTTTCGCGTACTCGTTCAGATAGACCGCCGCGCCGATTCCCAACGGCAAGGCGATTGCAAGCGCGATCAAAACGATCAGACCCGTCGAGACAAAGGCGGGTGCGAGCGTCGTGTCCGCGTTGGAGCTCTTGCCGAACAGAAAATGAAAGCTTAAATGCGGCAATCCCTTTCCCACCGTGAACCCCACGATTAAAATCAGCACGAAGGCGACGAACGCCGCGGCGACGTAGGATAAAACGCACAAAACGTCCTGCGCGCTTCCCCGCTTCCGAAAGGCGAAGCCGGAAATTTTTTCGTTTCCTTCCTTGAACTTGCGCGAAAAAAACTTGTTGCCCGCAATGGCGTCGTTTTTCTTTACAAAGCGCAGGACTGCGTTTATGATAAGTATAAAGATCAAAAGGACGAAGCCCGTGGCGATCAGCGCGCTCCGATGCACCCCCTCCGCGTCGGCGAATTCCTGAACGATATTGGAGGTCATGCTCCTGACGGGCAAGAACGGCGCGTAGGGATAATTGACCGCGCCGCCCAGAAGAATCTGCACTGCCATTGTCTCGCCGATCGCCCTGCCGATCCCGAGAATCAGCGCGGAAACAATACCGTTCTTTGCCGCGGGCAGACAGGTTTTCCACACCGCCTGATTGTTGGTGCAACCGAGCGCGAGCGCGCCCTCGTAATAGTGCATCGGCACGTTTTCAAGGCTGTTTTTCGCAACAGAACAGACCGTCGGCAAAATCATGACGCTCAACACGAGCCCGCTCAACAGAACGCCGGAAGCGGAAATCACGCCGAACGTATCCTGCATCAGCGGCTTTAACAGCGTCAGACCGAAGTAGCCGTACACAAGCGAGGGAATTCCCGCAAGCAGATTGATCAGCTGCGTGTAGAGCTTTTTAAGCCGTTTCGGGCAATAATACACGATAAATATCGCGGTGAAGATCGCCAGCGTTCCGCCGAGCGCCACGGCAAAGAGCGTGAGCGCCAGACTCGTTACGATCATCGGAAAGATCCCGTACACGCCCTCCGACACCCGCCATTCGCCGCCGAAAATAAATTTGAAAAAGCCGACTTCCCGAAACGCGGGTATGCTTGCGTACAGGATATAGAACACGATCGTGACCACGGCGAGAACGGAAAACGCCGCAAAAGCGGTAAACGTTGCCTTTGCGATCTTTTCCCTTTCGAATATCGAGAAAAACGCCGTACGAAATCCGTTTTTCTCGTTTGTCGAACGTTTCTCTTTCATTGTTACGATTCCACAACCGCTATGTAATGATTCGCCGTCACGATCGCCTGCCCTTCCGCGCTTACAATGAAGTCGATAAAGCTCTTCGCAAGCTCGCTCAGACCGCCTTGCTTATATACGATATTGAACGGACGGGCGAGCGTATAGGTCTTGTTCGTCACGTTTGCGACGGTGGCGGCGACACCGTTGTATTTCAGCGCCTTTACGCTGTCATTGAGCGAACCGAGCGAAATGTATCCCATCTGGTTGCCTTCGGTGTTCCCCTGAATGTTGGCGATCACCGTGCCTGTCGCGCTCAGACCGTCCTCGAAGCCGGTTCCTTTGTACAGGCTTTTGATGCCGATGATTTCCTCGAACGCATCGCGCGTGCCCGAACCGTCCTCGCGCGAAAGCGCGCCGCGAAGAACGTCCTGAATCGCCGTTCCGTTCTCGTACAGCGCCTTGACCTCCGCCTGCGTAACACTGTCAACCGTGCAGTTTTTGTTGACGATCATGGCAAGCCCGTCGTCGGCAATTTTTAAGGAGACCATGCCGTCCGCCTTTTCTTCCGTCTTCAACTCGCGCGAAGCCATCCCGAAATCGTTCTTGCCGTTCTTCGCGTCGGAAACGCCTACCGACGATCCGCCCACGCCGATATTGATTTCCACGCCCGCGTGGTTCTCCTCGTAAACCGCCGCGAGCTTCTTCATAAGCGGCTCCACCGAAGTCGAACCCGTAATCACAAGCTCCTCCGTTCCGTTCCCGTCTCCGCACGCGCCGAGCGCGGTCGCTCCGCCGCAGACCGCCGCAACACAAAGCGCGCTCATCAAAGTCTTTGTCATTTTGTTCATTGTTTTGTTTCTCCTCAAATTTGATTTTCGTCATCTGACAAGGATAGCATACCAAGAAGAAGTAACAAAGTCGGTCTTTCATTTGCAAAAAAAACGTAAAAAAAACAGGACTCTTTGAAAAATCCCGTTTTACGCAAGGAGAATTTCGGACATCGTTTTGCAGGCGCTCTCCTTCGTGGCGGAAAAC
>JAETTR010000267.1 GCA_021768985.1 Bacillota bacterium | reverse complement strand
GGTTAAATCCTCCATCCGTACCGCCGAATACGCGCCGTGTGTTTCGGCGTTCCGGTTGCCCGTAGGCGGCCCCGCTCCGACGGCGTTCTTGTTCCCCGGCTGTCCTCCGCGCTTCCGGGGCGGCTTTTGGGCTTCAAGGGCCGCGGCCCACGAATCAAGGCTTTTCCATTTTCGGACCTGTTCGGGCTTCACGCCGCCGACGGCTTCCGCAACCTGTTTCGCCGTCATTTTCCCGCCGGATTCAAGCCATATTTCCCGCGCCTTGTCGCGCTCCGGGCTTCGATCTCGCGCCATGCGCCGCGCACCCCCTTTCGTTTGTTTTTCATTTTCCGATCTGGACGGCTCCGCGGAAGCGCACACAAAAACGGACCTCGCAAAAAGCAAGGTCCGTTTCCGGTCAGCGCCGGGCGGCGGAGAATCGCCCGCCCGAATCGCTGTTTCAATTTTCCACAATAGCCATTATAGCAGAAAAAACGGGCAATAGGTGGCAATCTTATTTTTCAGGAAATTTGAATGTAAAAATTGCTTTATTCGCCGAAAACCAGCTTGTCAGCCGGTCTAAAGCCTTGTCGCGTATGTTTCGACATTGCCGCGGGCTGTAATTCAGCCGTCCCGAAATCTGTTCCCACGTTGCGCCGTCTAAATAAAACCATGTTACAACCGCTTTTTCATAGTAATTCAGACGGTCCAGTTCCCGCCCGATAGCGGACCCAACTTCTTCCAGCCGCTTGTTCCGGCGCTGTTTTCCCGCAATCTTCTTTCGGACGTATTCGGGGACATTCGCCACCATGTTTTCAACCGGCTTTGAAACCCCGCCTTTCCCATGCGGCAAGCCGTCCATATTGACCGCGCCCAGCGTCGAATAATAGCGGTCGTTCAAGTCCTCGACGGTCGCATTGTTCATTTGAATTTCTTTGTCAATCGTGCTAAAGAACCGCAAGATTGAAATTACTTTTCCGCGCTTCATGCCCGTTCCTCCGATTTATGCTTTAGGGCGGCTTATATATCCGCCTATAAAACCTTTCCCGCTCGACGCGGTGAATCTCCGCCCGGTATCGCTGTTCTATGGCCCGCGCCCGGCTCCGCTCCATCTTCCGCCGCCGGACGCGGCTCTCTCTCCCGATTTCCTCCAACTCTTTCCGTAGGTCCTCCAGCTTTTCAAATTCGGACGAACCCTCCGAAAGAATATGCAAAACCGCTTCGATCACTTCTTCAATGTGATGTTTCACCCGCTCCGCCCAAATCCGCGCGGCTTTCTGTATCGCTTCCGCTTCCTCTTCCGTGAATCCATAACGAAAGATTATGGTTTCTGTGTCCATCGTCACGCCCTCACCATTTCAGACGGTTAATGGCAAACTCCAACGCGGACACGTCAACCGTCCATGCACGCCCCAGCACCCCTTTTTGTCCCATTTCCTTGCAGTATTCGCAAAGGCTTTCCAACTGCTGAACAATATCTTTCAGCGGGTCTGGCTCCGCCCTTTCCTCCGCGTCTGTGGACGGCTGGGAAGAGGGGGCGGGCGGTTTATCCTGCCCGGCGGTTTCCGGCTGTTCCTGCGGCTCTGTGCGGCCCTCTGTGGGCGCTTCTGCGGCTGGTGGTATCTTTTCCCGCCCGTCCGCTTCCCGCGGCCCTGTGGCGGTCTGTGGCGCGTCCTGCGGGGTCGCTTGCGGCTCTTCCGCTGGTTCGTCCCGCTCCGCTTCCGGCTCTTCCGCCGGGACCTCCGCCGCGGGCGGCGTGTCCTGCTTCCGCTCCCGCGCGGCCTTGATTGAAATTTCCCCGGTTTCCCGGTATTCCTCAAACGCCGCGGTCTGATCTTCCGCCGAAAGCCCGGACAGTTCATACGCGGTCGAAATGTTTATGCGGTCCGCTTTCAATTCCTCCATGAACGCCGGGCAAAGATTCCGGGTGATCGCGTCGAACCGCCCGATTTGCGCCGGGCTGGTGTTCAAGGTCTGCGCCACCAGCTTCCGCATATCGCCGGGCAACTTCTCTTGTCTCTTGATTTTCTCCAAAAGCGCGCGGGTCCGGCGGGCTTCCTCGATCTTGTCCCACGCCGTTTTTTCACGCTGGGAGTTCGCCGCAATCAGCATAATTTCTTCCCGGATTGCCTGAACCTCCGCGTCCTCTTCGTCCGCTTCGACGGTACACGGTACAAACTCATATTCCGGTTTGCCCTCTTCCACAAGGGAAATGCAGGCGGCGCGGCGGCGGTGTCCCGAAATGACCTTGTATTTCCCGCCGCCCAGCGGAACGACGATGAAGTTTTGAAGCACTTTCCCGGCAAGTTCGATCTTGCTTTTCAGTTCTTCAATGTCGTTCAT
>JAETTR010000266.1 GCA_021768985.1 Bacillota bacterium | reverse complement strand
CACCTTGCCCGTCGTCAGGTTGGAGAATTTGTTCAGGTCCTCGTCGATGAACCGCTCGTAATGCCCGAGGTCGAGATCGGTTTCCGCGCCGTCCTCGGTCACGAACACCTCTCCGTGCTGATAAGGGCTCATGGTGCCCGGATCGATGTTGATATAGGGATCGAGCTTCTGCGAGGCGACTTTATAGCCGCGCATTTTCAAAAGTCTGCCGAGAGAAGCCGCCGTGATGCCCTTTCCGAGTCCCGATACAACGCCGCCCGTAACAAAGATGTATTTCGTCATGTATTTCTCCTTCCGTTCAAAAAGCAATTTCGTGAGTTTTTCGTTTGTCTATATTTCCGCTTCGCCCGTAAAAGCAAGGGTTGCGGGACCCGTCATAATAACCGTTTCGTCGGTATAAGTCACGGTGAGATCGCCGCCGCGCAAATGCACGAGAATCTCTTCCCCTTTTTTGCAGTAGCCGTTCAAAACGCTCGCGACCGCCGCCGCGCACGCACCCGTACCGCACGCCCACGTCTCTCCGCTGCCGCGCTCCCATACCCGCATCAAAATTTCCCGTTCGCCGATGATCCGCACGAACTCCGTGTTCACGCGCTCGGGAAAGACCTCATGGTTTTCGAATTTCGGACCCAACCGTTCAAGATCGATTGCATAGGGATCGGGCATGAATGTCACGCAATGCGGGTTGCCCATGGAGACGCATGTCACCCGATATTCGCTCCCGTTGACTTCCAACGGCGCGCCGATGACGGCTTCGCCCGAAAACCGCGCGGGAATCTTCGCGGGGGAAAGCTCCGCCCTGCCCATATCCACCGCCGCGCGCGCAAACCTGCCGTTTTCCTCCGTAACCGACATCGTCTTGATTCCGCTGAGCGTCTCCACCGTGAGCGGGCTCTTTCTGATTCCTTTGACGTCGTACAGGAATTTCGCGACGCAACGGATTCCGTTGCCGCACATCTTCCCCTCGCTCCCGTCCGCGTTAAACATGCGCATTTTCGCATCGGCGATCTTGCTTTTGCAGACGAGAATGATTCCGTCGCCGCCGATCGAAAACCGACGGTCGGAAAGGCGGATGGCCGTTTCCTCGGGATTGGGGATTTCCTCTTCAAAACAATCGAAATACACGTAATCGTTTCCGATTCCGTGCATTTTCCAGAATTTCCGCAACATATCAGTTCATTTTTACGTACGCTTCCCGCTCCGCCCCGACGGATACGTACGTGATTTTACAATCGCAAGCCTTTTCGATATAACGGATATAATCAAGCGCCTCTTTGGGCAGGTCCGAAGGCTTGTGGCAGTTCGAAATATCGCAATGCCAGCCCTTTATCTTTTCGAACACGGGCTTGCAACGGTCGAGCGCGTCGGGGAACGGGAATTCGTGTGCGATCTTCCCGTCGAGCTCGTACGCCGTGCAGACCTCGAGCTCCTCGTAACCGGAAAGCACGTCGAGCTTGGTGAGAGCGATCTCGTCCGCGCCCTGACAACGAATGCCGTAACGGGAAGCCACTACGTCGAACGGACCGACTCTGCGCGGTCTGCCCGTTGCCGCGCCGTACTCTCCGCCCGCGGCGCGCAGTTTTTCGGCGGGCTCGCCGAAGTATTCCGCCGTGAACGGTCCTTCGCCCACGCAGGTGGAATACGCCTTCATGATGCCGATCGACTTATCCAGCTTTAAGTTGGGCACGCCCGCGCCGATGGGCGCGTACGCGGCGATCGTGGAGGAACTCGACGTATAGGGGCAGATACCGAAGTCGATATCCCGCAACGCGCCGAGCTGCGCTTCGAACATAATGTTCTTCCCCGCTTTGTTCGCCTCGTTGAGATACAGACCCGTATCGCAGATATATTCTTTTAACGGTTCGCCGTATTTTTTAAAGTATGCGATCATCTCCTCCGCAGTCACGGGCGCGTGCCCGTACCCGCCCGCAACGGTAAGGTTCTTCCATTCCACAATATCCGCCACGCGCGCATAGAGCCGCTCGGGATCGAGCAGTTCGCCCATGCGGAATACCTTTTTCATGTATTTGTCCGCGTAGACGGGCGCAATGCCGCGGCGGGTGGAACCGAACTTTTTGTCGGCAAGCCGTTCCTCTTCCAGACAATCGAGGAGCACGTGATAGGGCATCGTGATCACGGCGCGGTCGCTGATCTTCAAATTATCGGGCGTGATGCGGATTCCCTGTTCGCGCAGGCGCCCCGCTTCTTCGCACAAATGGCGGATATCCACCACCATGCCGGGACCGAGCACGTTTACCACGTTCTCGCGCAAAATTCCGGAGGGAAGCAAATTCAGGATGAATTTTCCCCGTTCGTTAATGAC
>JAETTR010000265.1 GCA_021768985.1 Bacillota bacterium | reverse complement strand
CGCCCGTCGTAAGCAAAATAAAGGATCATCCCGACTGTGAGGGTACCATAGACAACGACGCCGAATTGTCCGCTCTCATCAAGGCAATCGACGCCGGCAGTACCGCATTAAAGGGCGAGGGATACGAGGTGTCGCAAAAGGCGTTCGATAAGGTAAAAGAGGCGCGTACCATGTACAGTTGCGGTTCGAATATCAACCATGTTATGATTGCGCCCGCATATTCCGATTCGCTCGATTTGGTAAAAAAATTCTTCAATTTTATGGCGAGCGACGAGGGGCTTACGGTATATGCGCGTTCCTCGGGCGGATTTACTCTGCCGTTCGACATCAGCGACAGCGTAAAAGAGGCGTCTGATTCCACTGCGAACGATTATGTGAAATCTGCCGAAAAAATCAAGCAGTCCTGTCAGGTCGCGCCATGGCCGATGTATTCCAACCGTTTGTTCTCGGTTGGCAATATGCCCGTAAATCCGGTGATTGAAATGGGATACAGCTTCCCCGAGCTCATTCTTTCGCTGAACGGCGGATACAAAAACGCAAGTACGATATACAGCGAAAACTACCGCAATGCCGTTAATAAATGGAGCTCGTACATGACGACGGCGGGGTTGAGTTAATTGCGGAGAAAAGGCGAAAGGAGGAAACTATGATAAAATCAAAAGGAATTTTCACTTCGTTCAAGGTTCGTTCTTTGGCAATCGCTTTGAGTTTGGTCACAGGAGCTTCGGCGGCGTTTATCGGCTTCCCTAAGAAGAAAACTTATGCCTCCGAAGATAACGATGTGCATATTTGGACGACGTATAACGACTATCTTGTATTGAAAGACTCTTCGTCTATGACAGGAGAAGGCATCGTGCCTCCCGAGGAGCTCGCTGCCGACGGCGATATGCGACTTGATGTTACTATGGGTAAGGGAGAAACCGAGGGCGCGCAGATCATTCTTTCTCCGCAAAGCGATATCGCTTCCTACGACGTTTCCGTTTCCGATCTGACGTGCGGAGATGCGAAAATTGAGGCAAAGGATATCGAGGTCTACAATCAGGCGTATATTTATGCGGTGCATCCCGACAAGGTACGGTATTCAACCGTTCCGCAGGGGTGGTATCCCGATATGCTTGTGCCCTTTGATCGCGCCAAAGCGGCGGGCGAAAATAAGGTATCCGCAGGCTGCAATCAGGGGATTACCGTCAATTTCAAGACTTCGTCGGAAACACAAGCGGGAACTTACACGGGAACGTTTACGCTTACGGTAGACGGCGCCAATAAGCAAATACCCGTATCGGTTACGGTGAGAGATATCGACCTTACGAATATGCACACGCGCACGGTTGCGGCGGCGACGGGCGATTTGCCGCAGGAAACGTATGAAATGTTGATGAATGATTACCGTGTGTCCCTGCAATTCCCGACGGGCGCCGCGTATTCGCCCGACGTTATGGTGGAAAAGGTTGCCGAATATTGGGATAATCCGCATTTCACCAACTACGAAATCCCGAACAACGTTGTGAATATGTTCAAGGCTTACGTGAAGGAGTTGGCAATAGCAAGCTATGATTCCGAACATAACTACCTGACGCGGGCAAGCTGCTATTTGCAAAACGTGGACGAGGCGAACGACTATGAATACGTGGCAAGTGTTGTCCGCAGTTATATGGCAAAGAAAACCGAGGTAAAAAACGAACTCATTTCGTATTTTACCGATACGGAGTTGCGCGAAGAGGTGTTTCAGGCGATCGACGACTTAGTGGTGTATATCACGGCGTCTTTGTATGTGCGTACTACCAAGCTTGAGCAGTTCCAAGCAAAAGAAACGGGCGCGACGTTATGCGCGGAAGCAAGCGTTATACGAAACGATGAGGTGCTGGCGGAATATGAGCGCGAATCGACTTCGCCCGCATGGTTGTATTCCAACGGGGAATATCCGGATATCGGCACGTCGATGCTGAATTACGGGCAAGGCGTACGCGCATTGGGCTGGAACATGGCGCGCTACAATATGGGCGGATATCTTTTTTGGGATGTCAACCAAATGCTTAAAATCAATGCCGGAAGTAATGATATTTATCAATACGTCGCGCGTGATTATTACGATGACGCGCTGTCGTTCGCGCAGGCAAATGATTACGATTATTGGAATTTGGGTGACGGCGCGCTCGTATATCCCGCGAAAAAATACGGGGAACCCAAAAGCTGGTACGGAAGTTTGCGTCTTGCCGCTTTCCGCGACGGAATGGAGGATCACGAAGCGTTATATCAGCTCGAACAGGAATACGAAACGCTCGCCAAAGAATACGGCGTGCGGAAATCCTTTGACGAAATGCTTGGCTGGGTTTACGATAAAGGACTTTCCAC
>JAETTR010000264.1 GCA_021768985.1 Bacillota bacterium | reverse complement strand
ACCTTCGACCGTCAGGAACGCGAAGCCCGTCAGGCGCAGGCGGAAGCGGAAATTCTGGAACACTTCGCCGAAATTTATCCCGATAACAAGCGGGAAATCAAGGACAGCGTTTACTATCTCACCAAGGAGAAGGTCCGCGCGAAGATCTTCGATAAGGGCGTTCGCCCCGACGGAAGAGGTCTGAAGGACGTGCGCCCCATTTGGTGCGAACGCCACGTACTGCCCCGCGTGCACGGCTCTGCCGTGTTTACGAGAGGTCAGACCCAGACTCTGACCACCTGCACCCTCGACATGCTCGCCGCGGCGCAGAAGCTCGAAGGACTGGACGACGAAACGGCAAAGCGCTACATGCACCAATACAACTTCCCCGGCTACTGCACGGGCGAGGCGAAGGCGCTCCGCAGCCCCGGCAGACGGGAAATCGGACACGGCGCGCTTGCGGAACGCGCGCTCATTCCCGTCATTCCCTCCGAAGAGGATTTCCCTTACGCGATCCGCGTGGTAAACGATATTCTTTCCTCCAACGGCTCTTCGTCCATGGCGTCCGTCTGCGGTTCCACCATGGCGTTGATGGACGCAGGCGTGCCCATTAAAGCGCCCGTAGCGGGCGTTGCGATGGGGCTCATCAAGAATCAGGAAACGGGCGAATTCCGCGTGCTTACCGATATTCAGGGGCTCGAGGACTTCCTCGGCGATATGGATTTCAAGGTGGCGGGTACCCAGAAGGGCATCACCGCGATCCAGATGGATATCAAGATCAAGGGCATTTCCGAAGAGATCATGCATACCGCGATTGATCAGGCGAACGAGGGCAGACAGTTCATTCTGAGCAAGATGCTCGAATGCGTGCCCGAGGTCGCGCCCGAGCTTTCGAAATACGCGCCCCGCATTATCTCCTTCCAGATCGACCCCGAAAAGATCGGCGACGTCGTCGGCAAGCAGGGCAAGGTCATCAACTCGATCATTGCCGAAACGGGCACCAAAATCGACATCGAAGAGGACGGCACCGTGTGCATCGCTTCTTACGGCGATCCCGAGGGCGCGGAGCGCGCAAAGGCGATCGTCGAGAGCATCGTGCGCGATCCCGAAGTGGGCGATATGTTTATCGGCAGAGTCGTCCGCGTGCTTTCCACCATGGGCGCGTTCGTTGAGTTCGCTCCCGGCAAAGACGGCATGATCCACATTTCCAAGATGGCGGACCGCCGGATCGAAAAGGTGGAGGACGTGCTCAATGTCGGCGACGTGGTAAAGGTAAAAATTATCAAGATCGGCGAAAAGGGCATCGACTTCAAGCTGCTCGAAAAAATGGCGTAAATGCAAGAAGATCAGAACAGCCGTTTCGGAAAATTCCGAAACGGCTGTTTTTTCGCGGTATAATTAAGATATTTATAAGTAAGCGTTTAACAAAATAAAAAAGGTGGTATATAAGAAAAAAACCAAGGAGAAAGGTTATGAAGGAATTCGATTATCTGTGCCGCGAGTTCGAGGAAATGAGCCCGTTGCATTACGGAGCGTTGCTCGCGGAAAAATCGGTAAAAGTGTTGCCCGCGTTGCACGCGATTATGGAGGACGGAATAGACGGCGTCACCGTGTTCGCCACCTTTATTCTGGGCGCGATCGCCGCCGACGGAAAACTGTCGGAAGAGGAGTACGCGCTCGTATATCCCATGTTGCATCTGTTCTTCGGCGATCAGGTAAATTACGAATTTTGCAAGTCCGCCGTGCGCTTGATGAAGCCCGAAAGCAGAGAGCTGAAAAGGTGCGTAAAGGACATGGTGGACGTATTCGGCGCGCTTTCGGAAGAGCTGAAAGACGATATCGTGGTAATTTGTCTGATGATCTGCGCGGTAGACGGAAAAGTTTCGCGCAAGGAAAAGAGTTGGATCAAGAAACTGATCGGCTGATAGGAATGACAAAAGGCTTCTCCTCAAGAGCGGGAGAAGCCTTTTGTATTAACTGAAATAAAGCTACCTAAGTGGCTTCATTTACCCTCGCTCTTTATAAGGGAGAGGAGTAGGGGTGAGGGTTACCCCCTTCCGTCATTTTCTGCGAAAATGCCACCCACCCCCGTAAACAGGGGTGGGCAAGAATTGTTTTCTGGTATAATATTAAGAAAGAATTTAATACGCGGTATTTTATAAAATATCTTCCAGATTTTCGATTCTGTCCGCTTCGGTGATCTGTCGGATCACGCGGCAGGGATTGCCGACCGCGAGCGAGTTCGGCGGGATATCCCGCGTTACCACGCTTCCCGCGCCGATCACGCAGCCGTCGCCTATCGTCACGCCGCCGCAAACGGTTACGTTCCCCGCAAGCCAGCAGTTGTTTCCGATCCTGATCGGCTTCGCGTACT
>JAETTR010000263.1 GCA_021768985.1 Bacillota bacterium | reverse complement strand
AGCTTGATAAAGCGCCCGTCTTGCAAATGCAAGACGGGCGCCTTTTGCTTTGTTTTACGTGTTCGGTGGGCAGAAATACAAATGCACGCAATATATTGAGCATTTTTAAAATAAATGAAAAATTTTATAAAATTTCCAAATGTTTTTTTGTCGAAAATATAGACAAAATTGCGATACGTGTGATATTATATTATTGAAAATTATATTTTGAATGCTGTTGTTTAACAGTTTTTGCTTTTGTGAAAACGGTTAGATCTTTTTTGCGTTAGAAAAATTTCTCTTTCAACGTAAAAAAGATCTGAATTCTTATCAAATCGTACGAAAAAAATGAATGCGATTCGCCCCGAAATGGAGTAAACGGGGAGCGGATCGGGAGGGGATACATGAAAGCTTTTCATAATTTGTCGTTAGGGCGTAAGATTTCGATTGCGTTGTGCGCGCTCTTTGCCTGCGTTGCGTTTGCTTTGGGATTTTTCGCGCCGAATTTTGCGCAAAATTCCTATGCGGACGGCGATACGCCGCCCGCATATACGGCGGATACCGCAAAGCCTTATCACGAATATACGAGTCTGGACGTGTCTTTGTGGAACGACGGCGTTCGTATTTACGCGGGCGAAACGACGGCGTCCGACTTAAAACAAAACTTATCCGTGAAGGGCGCCTTCGTAGGATTGAAAGAGGGAACGGGCATGATTGCTTTATCGCCCGAAGAGTATACGCTTTCGATTAAGGGCTCCAACATTTTGCTCGGACTGAACGAGCCGATCGTAGCGGCAGGCGTGACCGAAGAAACCGTGACGCTTGTCGTAACTGCGGGAACGCAAACGAAAGAAGTGTCGGTCACCATTTCCGAGGAAGCGAAACCCGTCTATGACGGTATTCGGATTAACGACGCAACGGATTCGGTTTCCGCGCTTTCGGAAATTACCGACGATTATACGGCGGATTCGTTAAAGCGCGATGGTGAAAAGCTGAATGTGTATGGTAAAGTAACGGGAGCGACTGCGTATGAACTGATTGCCAACCGTGAATTCTATACCGTTACATTAAGCGGCGCTCTTGTCGTGGGAGCGACGGACGTTTCCGTGACCGTAACTGCGGGAAGCGCTACACAGTCTGCGAGTATCACGTCGGTGACGAAGGCGACGATGCTCGCCGCCGATTTAAAGGTGAATCCCGACTACGAGCTTGTGAATTCCTATTACCGCAAAGCGGTAGAGGAAAACGGCGAAAAGATTTATTCCGCGTTCATTACCACAATGAACAGAACGTACGTGATGCAAAACGGGCTCGTGCTTACCGTTTACTATGCCAATTCTTCGAAAATAGTTAATTTTACGGGCGTAGATTTGCAGACCGCAACGGCGGAGGCTAAAACCGGTGAATTTATCAATTTCGGTGGCGCGGCACAAAGCTTTAACGTTGGTTTTGAAAATAATATTACTGTATGGGTGAGTCCTGTGCAAAATGCGGACTCTGTTCAGGCGACGATTACCGGATTACCGTTCGAAGCCGAGAGCATCATTGCCGTAAAAGCAGAAGGCATTAACAATAAAGATAATCCTTTGCAACCGGATGACTCACCTGCTCAATCCGCAGTAACGAGTTTGTTTAACGGAAAGGTATATAAACGCAACAATTCGGGCGAATGGTCGTTGTTGCAAACGGGTTATACGATTAGCGGAACGTTAACACCTACGGCGGCTATTCTCGATAATGGGATATCAGAAAATGAATTGTATAAGAAGGATTTAACGCTCACTATTACAGGAAGTAATATTAGTTGTAAAGTACCTGTTTGGGTAAAATATAAAGCGCCTACTTCGATCAAGAATGAAATACAAACCGATGAGAATAATAGCGGTCCACAAACTTATTTGACGCCTTTTAATTTTGATCATTTGTTTGTTGAGTGCAGATATAGCGGCTTTTCTCCGACGCGCGTTTACTTGTCTGACTTTGTCACAGATAATCTCAACGATCATTTTAGAATTAATTATTTTTCTACGGAAGATTTAAGCGAGGCTCCGTTAAGCATCACTTCATTTCACAATTGTACCGAAATTGGAAAGGTACAATCGGTTAGCGTAAGCTTTTCTTTTGTTGCAAATAGTGAGAACGAAAGCGACTGGTCGGCTCCGACTCCTTTTTCGTTGAATCCTCTATACGGATATCCTCTTGCTCATAACAAATACATCGTACCAATCCCGTCGATCGGGGAGGAGAATATTGATTTCTCTTCAGACGCAAGTAAGACGATAGCGTTTCCCAAAGATTTACCGGAAGAAATTTTTAATGCGCTTACGGTTTCGGGAATGGTAGACGTTTCAACAGTAGCTGAAGAAGATATCAG
>JAETTR010000262.1 GCA_021768985.1 Bacillota bacterium | reverse complement strand
TAAAACGCAAGGTGGAGGGTGCGGTGGAGGCGGTGAAAAGCGCGCTCCGCTATTTCGATATTAAATTTGACGAGGGCGCGGAAATCGAAGGAAACGATACTTATGCGCCCTGGTATCAGCGGGAACGCGCCGATATCTACCGCGCGTTCGTAAAAGATCTGATCGCGCGCGGAAGGGCGTATCCGTGCTTTTGTACCGAGGAGGAGCTCGGCGCGTTGCGCGAGCGGCAGACCGCAGAAAAGAAAATTACGGGTTACTACGGCGAATACGCCAAGTGCCGCAACCTTTCCGAAGAGGAAATTTACCGCAATTTAGACGCGGGAAAGCCCTTTGTGATCCGTTTGAAGTCGCTCGGAAATCCCGAAAACAAATTGAAGTTCCGCGACGAAATCAAAGGGGAGATCACCGTCACCGAGAACGATCAGGACGTGGTCATTTTAAAGAGCGACGGAATCCCGACTTATCATTTTGCGCACGCGATCGACGATCATTTTATGCGTACGACGCTTGTGATCCGCGGGGAAGAGTGGCTCGCCTCGCTGCCCATTCATATCGAATTGTTTGAAACGCTCGGCTTCGGGCGTCCGCGGTACGGGCACAACTGTTCTTTGATGAAGCAGGACGGAGAGACCCGCCGCAAGCTCTCCAAGCGCAAGGATCCCGAGCTCTCGCTCGAATTCTATCGGCAGGAGGGATATTACGCCCGCGCCGTGAAAATTTATATGCTCACGCTTCTCAATTCCAACTTCGAGGAATGGTATCTGAAGAATCCCGAAAAACCGCTCGAAGAGTTTCGGTTTTCCGTGAACAAAATGGGAAAAAGCGGCGCGTTGTTCGATCTGGACAAACTCAACGATATTTCCAAAAACGAACTTGCGAAGCTTTCGGCGGAAGAGATGTTGTCGTTCATGAAGGGGTGGGCGGACGAATTCGGAACCGATTCGCAAAAAGCGTATTTTCAGGACGAGGAATATCTTTTAAAGGTTCTGAATCTCTGCATGGGTACGGCGGGGAAGAAGCGCAGAAAGGATTTTACTACGGCAAAGCAAGCGGTGGAAACAATCGCATATTTCTTCGAACGTGCTCCGCGCGCGGACGGGTACCGCGTGGATTTTGCAACGCGGAAAGAGATTTTGAAACGCTTCTCGGAAAAGTACGATTTTTCGGACGACGCGCAGGTTTGGTTTGCCAAGGTAAAGGAAACGGCGGGCGCGTTGGGCTTTGCCGCCGAAATGAAGGATTACAAAGCGAATCCCGAGAATTATAAAGGGAACGTTTCCGATGTGGCGGAAGTGCTTCGGATCGCAACGACGGGGAAAGCGAATACCCCCGATTTGTGGACGATTCAGCAAATTCTCGGCGAACGGGAAGTGCGTGCGCGCATTACGGCGGCTATGGAAAAGGAGTGACCGATGAGCAGAGCGGACGAAATTTTTATTGCAAACTGTAAAGACATCATGCAGAACGGCGTTTGGGATACGGATTTGCCCGTGCGCCCGCGTTGGGAGGACGGCACGCCCGCGCATACCGTAAAAAAATTCGGAATCGTGAACCGTTACGATCTGCGGGAAGAGTTTCCCGCGCAGACCATTCGCCGCCTTGCGTTCAAGTCGTGCGTGGACGAGCTGTTATGGATCTGGCAAAAAAAGAGTAATAACGTTCATGAGTTGAAATCGCATATCTGGGACAGCTGGGCGGACGAAACGGGTTCGATCGGCAAGGCGTACGGGTATCAGCTCGGCAAGAAATCGATTTATAAGGAAGGGGAGTTCGATCAGGTTGATCGGGTTCTGTACGACTTAAAGCATAATCCCGCTTCGCGGCGGATCATGACGAATTTGTATAATTTCGAGGACCTGCACGAAATGCATCTGTATCCCTGCGCGTATTCCATGACGTTCAACGTATCGGGCGATACGCTGAACGGAATCTTGAATCAGCGCTCCAACGATATGCTTACGGCGAACAACTGGAACGTGGCGCAGTATGCCGTGCTTTTAATCATGTTTGCGCAGGTGAGCGGTTTGAAGGCGGGCGAGCTCGTTCATGTCATTGCGGACGCGCATCTGTACGATCGGCATCTGCCCATCGTAAAAGAGATTATTGCGAATCCGCCGAAAAAGGCGCCGAAGCTCATCGTCGATCCTTCGGTGAAGAATTTCTACGATTTTACGGTGGACAGTTTTCAACTTGTTGATTACGAATACACGCCGCTCGAAACCAAAATTCCCGTCGCGATTTAATTTGAAAAGGAAATCAGAATGAAAGCAATTTTTCACGCCGATCGGCATTGGGGAATCGGGAAAGCAAACGATTTGATGTTTTCCATTCCGCAGGACATGAAGTTTTTCCGCG
>JAETTR010000261.1 GCA_021768985.1 Bacillota bacterium | reverse complement strand
ACTACGTCTTGTTTGTTGTACTCTTTATACAACGCCCATTTTTCCGGTTCATGGCGCGGGAGATTTCGTGTCCGTCTGCCATTCGTCTTCGTAGGGGCGCAGGGCCTCGAAAAGTACATAATAAGCCGTTTACCGATTGCCATTTTCTTTTCGTCCTCTTTTAGTCCGAGGGCGTTGCCCACATCTGCGAGGCTCCGAGGCAAGCCGAGCGTGGAAGCTCTGACCGCCGTGCATTCCCATTGCGCCGGGTCCATATAGATATCCAGCCATTTGGTGAGACACGTCCTCTCGAAGTTCGCATTGTGCGCGATTTTTATGACACGGGGATTTGCCAAGTCGGCGAGAACCTTTGAAGGGAGGCTCTCGCCGCAGGCAAAGTCCACAACGTCGACAGGGTCGTCGTTGTAGGCATACGCGAAGAGCAGAACCTCAAACGCGGGGTCATCCACGTAGCGGTACACCCCGCACGTCTTGAGGTCGGTTTCCGAGTATGTCTCGATGTCGATAAAAAGCAGATTACGCGAGCGGGTCATCTTCGTCGTCGAAGTCGTCGCCGAAGCCATCGCCGAAATCGTCCTCTGCACGGCTGCGCCCGCTGAGAGGTTCGCCGTCTTTGAGTTTCTGCACGTTGTTCAGTCCCGCTGCTACGCCGTTGCTACCGCTCGTATTGAACGGGTAGAAGTTGACCGCTACGCGGCCGTAGCAGCCGGAGTAGACCTCTTCCGCGTCGAGTATCGGCTGTACGTTTTTGTCGACGATGCCGGGTTTCGTTTTGCTGGAACAGTTGAAGAAGAAACTGTTTTCGAAGGCTTCATCGTCGGGGCGTTCCTCGTCGCCGTCGCGCAGGGGCAGTTTGAGTTTTGCGGGAATTTTCCCTTTCCACATTGCGGTTTTACCCTGCTCTTTGGCGGTCTCCACGGCGGCGTTAATTGCCGCTATCGTCTTCTTGTCCGATTTCGGGATGATGATGCAGACGCTGTATTTCTCGTCGCTGCTGTCGTCCATCGCCGAGGGTTCGAAGATATGTACGTAAGAGAAACGTACCAGTCCCGTTACCACTTTGGTGTTTGCTTTGTTGTTTGCCATTTTTATAAGTCTCCTTATAGATATTTTCTCGCACAGTTGACTCGGTGCGGAACGAGTTCAAGATTGGACTGGCGGTTATTCCGCTTGTCTCGGTTCAGGTGGTCGATGGAGAGGTGTATATCTCTCAGTTTTCGTGTGTTCGGCGGGATTGTGTTCCCGTTGCAATCTCCGAAAAATTCAACCACCTTTATGTGTGTGAACGGTCGGACTCTTTCGCCGTGAACCGTGAAGTCCGGGCGAAGGTATCCCGATGAGTTCGGTTGCTGGGCGAGGATTCGATTGCTTTTCTTCGAATACCACCGCCCCATATTGCTGACGAAATACTCGTCATAGGCTTCTGCCCATTGTTCGTTCGGCAAGTGTCGCGCCTTTACGGGGGACTTCATTACACCCCCCCCCCCCTTAGTTCGGGATATCGTCGGCGAAGTCGTCGGCGGCCGAGCTTTTGTAAGGTTCGCGCGAGTCGCTTTCGGGAACGAGAACGGGTGCGCCTTGCGGCTTCTCTACGAATTTGCCTACCAGTGCCGCGAAGTTCTTTTTCCCTACGAGGGCTTCGAGCTTCGTCAGGCTCTGCAGTTTCCGTTCGAAGAGCAATTCCTCGGCGTAGCCGGCCGCTGTCAAGGCTTTGACCGCGCCGTCCTCGTCCGTAATCTTGCGCCGCGTGATGCCCTCAACGACCTTGTATCCGCTGTACGTCTCGCCCGCCAGTGCCTGTTTGAGGGCGTAGTCCTGAACCTTTTTCGCCCAGTCGATTAGTTCATCGAGCAAGGGGAGCAGTTGCTCAATCTCGCCCTTGGAGAGCAGGTCGGGGTCTTTCAGCGTCTTTTCGTCGAGCTGCGTTGTTGTCTTGGTTTGTTTTGCCATTTAGTTTCCTCCTAAAATTTCGGATATTTTTCCGAGCAAGTATCCGGCCCTTGCTCTACACGCCGCCTTCGCTTTGCAGAATTTGCATTGTGCGCCGGTCGCGTATTCTCGCGTCGAGCTTGCGGCTTTGTCGGCTCTCGGCTTCAATACGTCGTCTGCCCATTCGAGTAAATCTTCCACCGGCATCGTCTCCGTGCTGATGTTGTTAATTCGCGGCTGGACGATGTGCATTGTGACCGTTTTGAGGTTGTCGTAGATGCACTCCATTTCCTGCAAAAAGCCGAGCGCGTATGCCCGCATCTGAGAATTGTTTTCGGCGTTGACCGGGACGCCCTTTCCGTATTTGAAGTCAACGATGTGAAGGTCGTCCCCGCCTACGGCGCAAAAGTCGACTGTTCCGAAAGCGTCCGGCAC
>JAETTR010000002.1 GCA_021768985.1 Bacillota bacterium | reverse complement strand
TACCCGCGAGGGATTTTAGGCTTTCGGAGCGCCGCGAGCGTGTTCTCCGAGGCCGTCGGACTCGCCGCGTAAAATATTTTATAGTTTTTTCGCATAAATTACTTGACATTTGCCGCGGCGCGGTATATCATTAAGTGCGAAAGAGCTAATTAGCTCGGACGCACTATTTTTTTATCCAAAAACAGCGAGAGGAGGCGGAAAAATGGCGGGAATTTGTTTGACGCTCGGCAAGCGGCGGGAAATCGAGCGGCTTTATAACGACGATATGAGGCCGAGCGAAATCGCGGCGGCGGTCGGGGTAACGACCGCGACCATTTACCGGGAGCTCAAGCGGGGCGAGACGGGCGAGCTCGACAAGCATTTCCGCCCGGCGTACTCGGCGGAGGCGGCGGAGCGGGCGGTACGGCTCTCTATCAGGAACAGGGGCCGGAGAAAGGCAGAAAAATAAATCCGAGAGGGGATTACTTATACCATGAAAGAAAACGACATTTTGAAAAATCTCCGCGAGACGTACCTCCTCGCGGCGGCGGATTTAGAGCTATTCCCGGAGGGCTCCGAGGAATACCGCCGGGCAGAGGTCGAGGCTATGAACACGTCGAGGACGGTTTTCGAGCTTTACGGGGCGACAGCCGCCGAGGATTTGCGGGCGGCGGGATTGCAGGAGCGGAGCCGGGTAGCCGAGCGTATGCGCCGGGGACACGCGGCGACGAATTTCGAGAAAATCACAGCGAGCCCGGAGGCCCTCGCCGCTTTCCTCTCCTCCCTACCCGTGCTCTCGGGGCCGTGGGACGAGGCTTTTCACCATCGGTATTGCGACGCTTGCTCGGCGGAGGAGTGCGGCGAGTGCGAAAACAAGGCCCTATTAGCGAGGAGGGCGGGCCATGAGAGGCGAAATACTCGCGGATTTCTCCCGGACGTGCGCCGGGTGCGAGGAGCTCGTATTGGAGCCGTGGGCAAAGGGCAAGACGGGCTATCGTTGCGGAGCTACGGGCCCTCGGCGGGGCTATACCGTCGGTATCGAGAGGTTTTTCCCGTATATCCCGGCGTGGTGTCCGAAACTCATACAGGAAAGAGAGCAAAAATTAAAAGGAGGTCGTACAGATGGACGGAATTAGCGAAAGGGTTCGACTCATGGGAGACTTGCAAGCGGCGGTAACGGAGGCTTTGACCGGGACGCTCCGGGAGCGGGGCCGGGGGTTTGCCTCCGACCGCGAGGCGTGGGCGGAACTCAAGGAGTGCGTGGAGCGTACCAAGAAAATGCACTCGGATATTGAGAAAGTCCACAAGGAAATGTGGAGCGCGGTCACAGACCATAACGGCGACGCTTTCGCGGCGCTCTCTCAAGAGTTCGAGCGGAGCGCGACGCGGCTCGCCGAGGAATGGGCGCAAACATCCGCCCTCGCAAAAATCGCCGTACTCGGCGAGTCGGCAAACGAGGCCGTAGAGGAAAGCGGCGAGGAGGTAGCAGAATGAAAAAGGTTTACTCTCAAAAGGCGAGTACGGAGGTTTTCGCCCTCGCGCCGGAGCAACTCGCGATTTTCAAGAGCGCGGGCTATGAGACCCCGACGGCGGAGGAGGCTATCGCCGACGCGGGCGCGGTCAGACTCACGCCGCCGGAGGGCAAGCGGGCGTATGTGGCTTTTGACTTCAAAGCGGGCGAGTTTTTCGTCCGGGTCAAGACGTGTACGCTCCGGGGGAACGAGTATAGCGCACTCGTAAAGGAGCTTATCGAGGCGGCGCTCCTCCGGGGGCAAGTGGTACAGGCAGACCCGGACAGGCCGAAAGCGGCGGCTCCGGCGGAGGGAGAGAACGTCTCCCCGTTCGCGTCCATCTTGACGGAGGGCCTTAAAAAGTCGTTTACGGAGGGCCTCGCAAAGTCGCTCCTCGGCTCGCTCATGAGCGCGGCCTTTACGCAGCCGACCGCTCCCTCGGCCTCCTCACAGGCGGCGGGGGCCAGTAGCGAGGAGGTCGTCGAATGAAAAAGAGCAAAGCGGCGGGAGCGGCGGTCGAGGCTGGACACGCTCGGCGGGCCGGGCCTATGAAATTATACCTCCTCCGTCACCCGGAGTATGGGGAGGCGACCGCGAACGGGCGGACAAAGTACGAGGCCGTTATCGCCGTCGCCCGGAAATGGGGAACGCGCTGGACAAAGCTCGCTCGGGAGGCCGAGTTTATCGAGCTTTGCGACGAGACCATGATACCGAAAGAGGACGAGCGCCGCTCGTGTGAGAATTGCGGAAATGTAGCTTGCTCGAGGAGCCTCGTAGCGTTCTTTTGGGACGAGTGCGTCAAGAGCAACTTTACAAAGCATTGGAGGCCGAAAAATGGAACATAAACGGCACGGTCGCCGGGGGCTCGAATGGGTAGACGCGCTCCCGTTCCTTGCCGGGGCAATTATCCTCGTCGCCGTCCCGCTCGTGTTTATCTTATCGTATGCCTCCTCGCGGTATGCGGCGGCTATATGCGGCTCGCCCTCGGCGGAGGTATCCTCCCCGGCGGCGAGTGCAACTCCCACGCCGACCCCGGAGGCCACGCAGGAGCCAGAGGAGGCCGTTTGCCGATACGAGGAGGTCGAGCTCACAGAGGAGGACGCTTATATCCTCGCTTGTCTCGTCTACCACGAGGCGCGGGGCGAGCCGTTCGAGGGACAAGCCGCCGTTGTCGAGGTCGTGTTTAACCGTTGCCTCTCCGACGAGTTCCCGGATACGGTCGAGGAGGTCGTCTTTCAGAAATACGGCGACGTTTGGCAGTTCTCCCCCGCTCCCTACTTATACACGGCGGAGCCGAGCGAGACACAGTATAACGCGGTCATGTACGCATACAACGCCGAGGAGCCTATCGTCCCGCCGGAGACCGTGTTTTTTTCCACGAGTCCATATAACGAGCACGTTACCGCTATCATCGGAAATCATTATTTTTGCAAAATAGGAGGCTGACAAAATGAAATCGGTATCTATCATCAAACACGCGGCGACCCTTTCCACCACGGACGCGGACAAGCTCCGCGAGCGGCTCAAGGGGCAGTTTGCCGAGGGGCTCGTACTGCTGGACGGTCGGCTCGACTATCTCGGGACGGTCGTACTCCCGGAGCCCTCGGCGGCGGTCGAGCTCATTCCCGCGCCCACGGAGGCCGGGAGCGGGAGCCCGTTTACCATCGTCCGGCGCTCCCGGTCGGCGGAGAGCCTCGCGGAAATCAAGGCCGCTATCGCGAGCGGGCGCGGGCCGGGGATTATCCGCCCGTTTGACGAGCTCGAGTTTAAGCTCGATACCGGGGAGGCCGTTACCGCCGTATGCGGCGGGTATATCTCGCCGACGCGGGCGCGGTTCGTCTTTAAGGACGCGCTCGGCGACGCTCGCATGAACGAGGACGCGACCAACGCGGGCGGCTATTACAAGAGTAAGGGGCGGCGGCACGTCCTCGAGGAGATTTACCCGCATTTGCCGCCGGAGCTCCGGGAGATTATCGAGCCCCGCCCGCTCGTGGAGACCATCGACGGCGAGCGCGTCGAGTACGCCGACCCGCTTTGGATACCATCCGGGACGGACGTTTTCGGCCCGCTCAAGGGCTGGTACGCCGAGGAGCCGGATAGCGTCCAGCTTGAAATATTCAAGACGGAGCGGGGCCGGGTAAAGGAGCGCGGCGGGGAGACCGTTAATTGGTGGCTCCGCTCCCCGTATCGGGGCAACTCCACTAGCTTTGTGGATGTGTACACTGGCGGCGCGGTCGACATTGCGTACGCTTGCATTTCGCTCGCGTTTGCGCCGGGCTTTGACCTGTAAAATTCGGAATTGCAAAACCTCCCCGGCTCAATGCCGGGGAGGGAAAGCCTTAAAGGAGGTGACGGTATGAAACTCTTTGCAACTCGAGGAGTGGAGCGGCGAAAGTGTCCGTTATGCGGCGGGAGTATTGAAATATCGTACCTATATCAATATTCCCACGACTACAAACTAACGAAATCCGGGCGGATTTCTAAAAGGTACACAACGCACGATTGCGGCTCTATGGAGGTAGCCGTCGCTATGTGTGAGTGCGGCGCGAATTGGAACGCGGACGAGTTCGAGGTTACAAACGATGGCCGTTTCGTGGATTATAAATACCGGGAGGCCGGGGAATGAGTCAAAGAATCGACGGCTATATCTGCAAAGGCGGAGAACGGGTAGCGTTCTACGATTGCGACCCGGCAAAAAATGAGACGTGCAAAAAGACCTCTTGCGGGCTTTTAGGGCGCGGCTTTGGCGGCTCCGGGTGTACGGCGACGACAGACAGGGCCGCGAGCCGCGAGGGGGCAAAGCCCTACTATATAAAGGTAGACAAGAGCGGCCCGGAGGTCTCTTTCGTGCGTGAGTATATGGAGGAGGCGGAAAAATGAGCGTATGTAAAGGGTGCGGCGCTCCGCTGGAATGGATAGACACGGCGGCGGGGCGCTCTATGCCCGTAGACCCGGAGCCCGTTTTCGTTATTGAGGGCGAGGGCCGCGACCGCTTTATCACAGACGAGGGCGAGGTTATCACCGGGCGGCGGGCCTTGCCGGAGGAGGAGCGCCGGGAGTTCCCGGTCGCGTTCGTCCCTCACTGGAAAACGTGTACCGCCGCCGACAGCTTTCGCCGCAAGTAGTCGGCGGGCAAAAAGAAAGCCTCCGGCGCTTTGCGAGAGCGCCGGAGGCGTAACCGCCCCGAAAGGTGATTACTTATACCTTTATTATAATAGCACACTCCGGGACGGTTTGCAAGGGCCAAAAAGACAAAGCGCGAGGCGCTTTTCGGGCTTGTATGGAATATTAACTAACCGACCATAGAGGGGGCCTCCCTCGCCTCATTCCCTCGAAAAAAGGTAACACGCCGCCGAGGGTGAGGGGGTGCGCGAGGGGGAGAGGGAGGGGGCGATATATGAGCCCTCTCCCCCTCGCAACGGGTAACGACTCGGAGGTAAAAACATGAGGACGTTTTATCGGGAAAAGCGGTATTATTGCGGGGAGTATCTCGACGTGTTTATCTTCCCCGTGTTCGAGACAGGAAAACGGAGCTCCGGGAGAGGGAAAAAGAGAAAGACTACCTCGGCGGCTCAAAAGAAACTCAATCAGAAACACCGGGAAAGAAAGCTCGCCCGACTCCTCCACTCGAATTTTACGCCGGACGACCTCGAGCTCGATTTGACATATAGCGTTCAGCCAGAGAACGACGAGGAGGCCGCTCGCCTCTTGCGGAATTATATCCGCCGGATACAAAGGCTCCGCAAAAAAAGAGGGCTCCCGCCGCTAAAGTACATAGCCGTAACGGAGCGTGGGAAAAAGGGCGGGCGTTATCATCACCATATCACGATAAACGGCGGTATCGACCGGGACGAGCTCGAAAGTCTTTGGGGCCTCGGGTATGCAAACTCCCGCCGCTTGCAGTTCACAGAGAACGGCCTCGCCGGGCTCGCGCACTATATCACGAAATCGACGGTAGGCTCTAAAGCGTGGAACGCCTCTAAAAACCTCGTAGACCCGGAGCCGAAAACGCGGGACGGGAAAATATCGGCGGCACAGGCGCGGGAGCTCGCACGGGATACCACGAATAACCGGGAATATGAGCGGCTCTATCCGGGCTATTTCCTCGCCGACGCTGGGGCTTTTCACAATGACGTAAACGGCGGCGTTTACCTCGCCGCCCGGTATTACCGACAGGACGGGCAATTTATCAAGCCGAAAAAGAAAGGGAGGTCTCGAAAATGACAGTAAACGAATTTGCAAAGGCAATCCACGAGAACGCGGTCGCGCACGGGTGGTATGATACTCCCGTCGATTTCCCGGAGGTCGCCGTCATGGTACACGCGGAAATCTCGGAGGTCGCCGTCATGGTACACGCGGAAATCTCGGAGGCCGTCGAGGAGTGGCGGGGCGGAAATCCGCTCGTTTATGGGACGTGTGCGCTCGCGGCGGAGGGGTGTAAATACTCCGGCGTGTGCGATAGGGTCGGAGAGCCCGGCGGAGACGGCGAGGACGGCCCATGCAAGCCGGAGGGTGTAGCCGTGGAGCTTTGCGACGCGGTTATGAGGATTTTCGATTACCTCGCCTATATGGGCGTGGATATTGAGGCCGTTCTCGAGGCGAAATACGCCTATAACGTCGGGAGACAGTACAGACATGGAGGAAAAAAGATATGAGAGCAATTCGGGACGGGAAATTATACGATACTGCAACGGCGGAAAAAATTTTCTCGTGTTGTCGTAAGGTCGCGGGAAAAGAAATAGCGTGGTTGCCGGGCTATTGCTTTATGCAAACACACGATATTGACATTTACAGGACAAAGAGCGGGGCATATTTTGAGCATGACGTAGACGCGGGGGATATTCGGCCTATCACAGAGTACGAGGCAACGGATATTGTCCGACGGTTAGACGCGGATAAATATATCGAGCTTTTCGGAGACGTGCCGGAGGCTTAAAGCGGCGGAGCCCGCGAAAGGAGGCAAAAATGATTAACTATTTTGACGCGGCGGAGAACACGCTCCGGGGCCGGGGCTTTCTCGACTCCGCCTTAAAAAACCTCGAGCGCCGGAAAGAGCGTATCGTCCAGCACGGGAGCCCGGCGGGGTATCCGTCGCCGGATTTCTCAAAACCCTATGCAAGCACGAGTGCGGTAAACGACACGCTCGCGGAATGTCTCGAGCTCGCGGAGGTCGTCCGGGAAATCAAGGCCACGGAGGAAAAGATACAGGAAATCGACGCGGTTATCTCACGGCTCGGCGAGGCGGAGCGGGATATTATACGGCTTTGGTACATCGAGCGCAAGAGCAAAGAGGAGATAGCGGCGGCGGTAAACTATGCCTCGGCTACGAGCGTCTACGACTTGCGTAATAAGGCCGTGGCGGAGTTCGCGCTCCGCTATTTCGGCGCGGGCGCTCTCCCGTCTGTATAGTCTTTTATAGCGTTTTATAGCGTACTGAAAAAAGAGTGTATAGAAATTTGCTATTAGACCGTGCTATCATGTACCCGTAAAGAGAGGTCGAGGGAAACCTCGCCGCCGTGCGCCTCACATAGTAGCGAGCTCACCGTACACGAGAGAGCCCGTTACTATGCGGGGCGTTCTCTTTGCACAGACAGGGGGCGCGAATAATGCGGGCATTTGCAAAAGCCTTTTACGAGTCTCCGGCGTGGCGGAGCACGAGGGCGTATATTATCAAGCGGGACGCGGGGCTATGTGTGCGGTGCGGTGCGCTGGGAGCTATCGTCCACCACAAGAGGCCGCTCACGCCGGACAACATCGACGACCCGCTCGTCTCTCTCAATGAGAAAAACCTCGAGACGCTTTGCCGCGCTTGTCACGCCATAGCGCACGGAGCCGCGCCGCCGATAGCGGACGGGCTCGCGTTCGACGAAAACGGGAACGTCGTCGAGGCCGCGCTCATGCCGAGGCCGCAACTCGACGACGACGAATTTTATTAGCCTCCCCCCCACTCTCCGCGAAAAAGAGGCGGCGCTCGTAACCGCCTCTCAACCCCCTTTAGGACTGCTCGGGTCGCGTACATGAGGGGGGGGTATAAGGCCAAAAGAGAGGAGGTCTACCTTATATGGCGAAAAAATATCAAGACATGGATATAGCCGAAAAAATCGAGGTAAAAAAGCGGAAAATCAAGAAACTTTTCAAAGAATTGCCCTCGGACAAGGCTCAATTTGCCGACGGCCTTATCGCTCAATTCGCCGTTACCTCCGTCACGCTGGAACGCCTCGCCGACGAAATCAACGGCGGGGAATTGATAGAGGATTTCGTACAGGGCTCGCAGAGCATGAGGCGTGAGTCCCCGGCCCTACGGAGCTATAACACGACGATAAAATCCTTTACGGCGCTCTCGAAAAGCCTCCTCGACCTCCTCCCCGAGAAAGCACAAAAACAGGCGGGTAATGAGCTCATGGGCTTTATTACACAGCCGAAAGCGGCGGGCAAACCGTGAATTACGTCCGCGAGTATTGGCGGAAAATCGAGAGCGGGGAGATAATCACGTCCCGGCGGGTCAAGGCCGTTTACGGTCGCCTCGTGCGGGAAATGGACGAGCCGCCGGACGGCTCGCCGTGGTATTTCGACGAGGAGACGGGCGAGCGCCCGATTATTTTCGTCGAGCGGTTTTGCAAACAGTCACAAGGGACGCTCGGGGCTACCCTCGAGCTCGACCTCTTTCAAAAGGCTTTCATACAAACGCTTTTCGGGTGGCTCGAGAGGGCGACGGGATACCGCCGTTTTCGAGAGACGCTCTTTCTTGTGGGGCGGAAAAATGGAAAGTCTACCCTCCTCGCGGCCCTCGCCCTCTATCTCCTCATAGCGGACTACGAGGGCGCGGCGGAGATTTATAGCGTCGCGACCAAGAAAGACCAAGCGAAAAAGACGCTCACCGAGGCCGTGAACATGGTAAAGCAGAGCCCGGAGCTCCGGGCCGTGCTGAAAAAGCGGCGGAATGATATTTACTTTCCGGCTACGGCCTCCATCTTTGAGGCGCTCGCGAGCGACTCTAACACGCTGGACGGCCTCAATTCCCACGCCGTTATTATCGACGAGCTCCACGCGATACGCGACCGCAATCTCTACGAGGTTATGAAACAATCGACCTCGAGCCGCCGTCAACCGCTGGTTATCATGATTACCACGAGCGGGACGGTACGGGAGTCGGTTTTCGATAACCTATACGGCTACGCTTGCGAGGTCGCAGACGGGAAAACGGTAGACGAGCGTTTCCTCCCCGTGCTCTATGAGCTCGACGAGCGGGCGGAGTGGACAGACCCGCAAAAATGGGTAAAGGCAAATCCGGGGCTCGGGACGATAAAGCAGTACGCTACCCTCGCCGATTTCGTCGAGCGGGCCAAGAAAAACCCCGAGGATTTGCCGGGCGTTTTGTGTAAGGATTTCAACGTCCCGGAGGTCGCGGCTACCGTTTGGCTCTCGTTCGAGGACATAAAGAGCGACGCGGTTTTCTCAATGCAGGACGTATACAACACCTACGCTATCGGCGGGTGCGACCTATCGGCGACGACGGATTTAACGTGCGCCTCCCTCCTCATACGCCGGAGTGCAGACGACCCGATTATTTACGTCGTCCAGCATTATTTTATACCGCAAAAGCGGATAGACCAACTCACGGAGCACAACTCGCAAGAGGCCCCATACAAGATATGGGCCGAGCGGGGGCTCCTCACGATATGCCCCGGAGCCCGTGTAAATTACTCGAATGTTACGGAGTGGTTTTGCCAAATGCGGGACGAGTACAAAATAGACGTTTTCAAGGCCGGATACGACCGCGCCCTCGCTGGGTATTGGGTCGATGAAATGAAGTCAAACGGCTTTGATATGTGCGCCGTGGCGCAAGGGCCTTTTACATGGTCTCAACCCATGCGGGAAATGGGCGCGGCCTTTACAGACAAGAAAGTAAATTATAATAAAAATCCTATCCTCGTATGGTGTCTCTCCAATACGGCGGCGAAAAAGAGCGGGGTAAACAATATCCAGCCCGTGAAGATTTCCGACCGCCGCCGTATCGACGGAGCGGTCTCGCTCCTTAATGCGTGGGTCGTCTACGTCCGGGATTTCGAGGACTATATGTATCTTGTGGGGTGAAGAAATGAGGGAAAAACGCGGGCTCTTTCAAACGATTTTCGGAGGGCGGAAAGACGATAACAAGGGCTATTCGGCCTATAAGCTCTTGAGCTCGTGGGAGTCTACTTTCGTCCCCTACTCGGGTAACGCATGGGATATAAATACCGTGCGCTCGGCGGTGGACGCTTTCGCCCGGCGGGTATCCACGGCACAGCCCCGGCACGTCCGAACAGACGCGGAGACGACGGTATCGGTAAACGGCTACCTCGACCGGGTTTTACAGTTCAAGCCAAACCCGTATATGACGGCCTCCGAGTTTTATTACAAGCTGGCGGCACAGTACAAAATCTATAACAACGCGATAGCTTATCCCGTCTATGACGAGTCGGGAAAGCTGGCGGCAATATATCCCATTAACGCGCAGTATTTCGAGCTCCTCGAGTACATGGGCGTTTTATATTGCCGTTTCCGCTTTGCGACCGGGAGCTCGTACATTTGCGAGTATTCCCGGCTAATCCATATCCGGCGGCACTTCCTCGAAAACGATATTTTCGGGGACAATAACAAGCCCCTCGAGACCGTCCTCAAGACCGCGAACACGTTCAATCAGTCTATGAGCAAATTCGCGGAGCTTATCGCCGTTATCCGGGGCGTTCTCAAGGTCTCGAACGCGGTCAAAACAGAGGATTTGAACAAGCGGCGGGACGATTTTATCCGGGACAATCTCCGCATGGAGAACAACGGCGCGGGCGTTATCGTAACCGACGCGAAATACGACTATACGCCGATAACGGACAAGACAACCCCGATACCCTCGACGCAACTCTCATACATCAAAGAGGAAATTTACGACTATTTCGGGGTATCGAAAGAAATCGTCGAGAACACAGCGACCCCGGCGCAAGAGTCCGCCTTTTATAGCGGCGAGATAGCTCCATTTTTCCGAAAGCTGACACAGGCTTTTACAAATTGCATTTTTTCGGAGCGGGAGGTCGGTCACGGAAACCGTATCGTATTCTCGTCTAACTCTATCCAGTTCGCGACCCTCACGGAAAAGGTATCGGCGGCGAAATTCTTAACGGAAATCGGGGCCGCGACCCTCGACCAAATCCTCACAATGTTTGATATGCCTACCATCGGCGGCGAGGAGGGGGCGCGGCGGGTGCAAACGCTGAACATGGTAAACGCCGAGCTCGCCGACAAATACCAAACAGGCAAGAACGGGCCGGACAAAGACCCGCCGCCGGAGCCGCCAGACCCGCCGGACGGGGACGGCCCAGAGGACGAAAAACCGCCGGAGGACGGCGGAGAGGAGGGCAAATAATGACACTCAAAGACGGGCGGGAATACCGCTCTTTACAGGATTTTAGCCTCGTCCACCGCGAGGAGGGCTCCGAGAAATACCGGGTAAAGGGTACGGCGGTCGTGTTCGATACGCCGACCGTGCTCTTTGTGTGCGACGGTATCGAGTATAAAGAGATTATCGACCGTCACGCTTTCGACGGGTGCGACCTCTCCGACGTAATTTTTAACTACAATCACGGCGGGAAAGTCGTCGCCCGGCTCCGTAACAAAACCCTCGCGCTCGCTATCACGGAGCGGGGCCTCGAGGTCGAGGCGGACTTGTCCGGCACACAGGCGGGCCGGGAGCTATACGAAGAAATCGACGGCGGGTATATCGACAAAATGAGCTTTTCCTTTTCGGTTCGCGAGGCGAAATACGACTCCGTTACCCATACCCGCACGATAACAAAGGTCAAAAAGCTATACGACGTTTCGGCGGTGGATATTCCCGCCTATGAAGAAACGTCTATTTCGGCGCGGAGCTTTTTCACGGTGGAGCACGGGAAAGAGCTCGCGGCTTTGGAGCAAGCCCGGCGGCGGAAGAAACTCGTAGCTTTGACGTACTAAAGACAGACCGACACAAAAATTTTATGGAGGTACAGTTATGAACATCGAAAAAAGACGCGCAGAAATCGCCGCCCGGAAAGCTGAAATCCGGGCTTTCCTCGAGGCAGACGACGGCAAAGTCGATATTGACGCTCTCGAGAAAGAGCTCCGCGCCCTCAATGACGAGGACGCGGCCCTCGAAAAGCGGCAGGCCGTCGAGCGTATGCTCAACTCCGGCGGAGCCGTGGGCTCCCCGGTAGCAAATCCCGTCCAGCGCCGGGACGAGGGCAACGACGAGGAAAACGAGCGGCTCTACCGCTCCGCGTGGCTCAAGAGCTTGCAGGGTAAGCCGCTGACGGACGCGGAGCAGAGGGCGTATACCACGGCGGCGGGCTCCGCCCTCCCCATTATCCCGGAGACGACCGCAAATCAAATCATCAAGAAAATGTACGAGGTCGCGCCCATTATCCAGCGGTGCAGGATTTTCCACGTCCCCGGCAATTTCAAGTTTGCCGTGGAGGACGTGAACGACGACGCGGAGCTCCACACGGAAAACGCGGCTATCACTCCGGCGGGGGACAAGCTCAAGAGCGTATCCCTCACGGGCTACGAAATCGTAAAGCTCGTGAAAGCCTCCCGCGCCTCCTCCGAAATGGCGCTTTCCGCGTTCGAGGCGTATATCGTGGAGGTTATCGCCGAGAATATCGCCCGGAAAATCGAGCGGTATATCTTCTCCGGCATGGGTGCGAATGAGCCCGGCGGCGTGAAAATCGCGGGCAAGGGTACGGGCGGCGCGTACACCGACGGAAAAGACCAAATCACCGTAGCAAAGACGGCCTCTCTCACGGAGACGGACGTTATCTCCCTCTATGGCTTGCTCGGCGACGGATACGAACGCAACGCCGTATGGACTATGAGAAAGGCGACTTTCTTCTCCGATTTCTTCCCCCTCATGAACAAGAGCAAAAACAACCTTATCGAGTTCGCCGGGGGCAAGTATTACATCATGGGTGCGGAGGTCTACTTTACGGGCTCCGTCCCCGCGAGCGAGGCGTACCTCGGCGACTTCTCCTATATCGTCGGCAACTACTCGCAGGATATTACCATCGTCAAGAGCGAGCACTCCGGCCTTGCTACGAACAGTATCGACTTCCTCGGCTCTTGCGTGTTCGACAGCAAGCCCGCCGCCGGGCTGGGCGCGTTCGTCCATCTTGCGAAAGCGACCGCGTAAGGAGGGCGCTCTATGGCTATCGGAACGCCGTATGTTACGAGCGTCCGGCAGTATATGAGGCTCACCACAAAGGCCCACGACTCCGAAATTAAAGACCTCATTAACGCCGCCCGAGCCGACCTTGTGCTCGGCGGCGTTCTTGAGGTAAAGGCGCTCGACGAGAAAGACCCCCTCATTTTGAGGGCGGTCGCGACCTATGTAAAGGCCGAGTTTGGGCTCGATAACCCGGACGCGGAGAAATACCGGGCCTCGTACAAGGAACAGCGGAACGCGCTCACGCTTTCGGACTCGTATATCAAGGCCACGGAGGAGGGATAGCTCATGTATTGGCGGGACGTTATCACGCTCGAGGCCGTCCAGCACGGGACGGACGCGGAGGGCTACCCGACGGAGACGGTAGAGGCTACGCAAGTTTTCGCCGACGTGCAATCGACGAAACGCTCCGAGTTCTACAAGGCGAAACAAATCGGTATCGACCTCGCTATCACGGTCAAGCTCCGCGCCGCCGACTATGGAGGTCAAGAGCGGCTCGTCTGGAACGGAAAGCGGTACAAGGTCGAGCGGGCCTATACGGAGGCGCGGGAAATGTACGAGCTTAATTGCTCGGAATACCGGGAGGCGGAGGCATGAGCATAAACGAGCGTTTGACGGCGACTCTCTCCGGCCTCACTCCCTCCGGCCCCGCCGCAGATACCAAAAAGGGCAACGGGGCGGAGTATATCGTTTTTAATTACTCCATGATACCCGCCGATTTCGGCGACGACGACGCGGGGCATTACCTCGCCCTCGTGCAAGTGCATTTGTACGCGCCGCACGAGAAAAACACGGTCAAGCTACGCCGGGAAATCTCCCGGCGGCTTGTTTCCGTCGGGTTTACCCGTCCCTCCATTACTCCGGCCTCCGACGAGCGGGGACAGCATTACGTTTTCGAGTGCGAGAGCGCGGAGGCAGTAGAGGAGGCGGAATAATGGCGGAGATTTCTACGAGCGGGCTCGAGGAGCTTTTGTCGGATATGGAGGCTATCGCGGAAATCCCGGACGCGACCATACTCGAAATGCTTTCGGCGGAGGCTGGGGTTATCGCCGAGGCACAGGCGGCGGAGGCCCGCGCTATGGGCGTAGTCGATAAAGGCGTAACGGCTCGGAGTATCACGTTTGATAAAAAGCTCAAGGTCACAAAGGACGGTAAAGCGATATACGTCTACCCGAAAGGCTCCCGGAGCGACGGGAGCCGCCGACGGGTGGCGGAGGTCGCTTTCGTCAATGAGTTTGGCAAAGAGGGCCAGCCCGCGAGACCGTTTATCGGAACAGCAAACGCGAGAAAGGGAGACGAGGCCGTCAAAGCGGCGGCGGAGGTCTACGATAAATTTCTCAAATCCAAAAACCTATAAGGAGGTCATTTTATGGCACAGTTCGGAGCAAAAAGGCCGAGGTTTGCGCCCGTGGCGACCACGCCGGAGGGTGCTCTCCCGACCTATAATTTTGAAAAGGCCGTTACCATCGGCAAATTGGTAAAGGCCGACCTCACCGTTACCAACGCCTCCGGCGAGCTCTACGGCGACGACGCGCTCGCCGAAAAGGTCGATATGTTCGCCTCCGGCTCCGTCGCCCTCGAGACGGACGACAAGACAAACGAGGTTCACGCCGCCTTGCATGGCGCAACCGTGAACGAGGAGACGAAAGAGGTCACGGACTCCGACGGGGACGTAGCGCCGCGCGGGGGCCTTGTGTATTACAAGGTCATTATCAGGCAGGGGGTACGCTATTTCAAGGGCGTTTTTCACCCTCTTGTAAACGCTATCCTCGGCAACGACAGCGCCGCGACAAAGGGCTCCTCTATCACGTTCGGCACGAGCTCGACCGCGTTCAACGTGTTTCGGTGCAACTCCGGCGCGTGGCGCGTGACAAAGGAGTTTACCGACGAGGCGGATTGTATCTTGTGGTGCGATACTAAGCTCGGCAAGCCCGCCGCCCCGGTCGTTACGCCGGGGCCGGAACAGGGTACGGAATAACAGGGACAAAGACGGGAGGCGGGAGAAAAACCGCCTCCCGCTTTGGTGATTGGAGGCGACAGCATGAAAGCGGCAAAAATCACGGTCGGCGAGGACTCGTATTTCCTCGTGCTGGACGGAGAGGCTATGTTTCAAATCCGGGACGATTTTGGGGGGACAAAGCTACTTCTCGAGGCCGTCGAGCCGGATACGCGGGAGGCGTTCGAGGCCACTTGCGCCGCCGCCGCGCTTTTAGCGGAGCGGGGCGAGCTTATCCGTCGGCGGCTGGGCTATGAGCCGGGGAAAATCCCAGAGCGGGACGATTTCCTCCTCCTCGTGAGGCCGTTCGAGGTCGTAGACCTCAAAAACGCGGTTATCCGGGCTATCACGCTCGGGTATGGGCGGGAGGTCGAGACGGAGGACGGCGGCGAGTACGACGAGGGCCTCGAGGAGCTCAATCAAAAAAAAACACCATACGGCGGGCGGAATACTACCGCGTAGCCGTCCTATGTGGGCTATCCGTAACGGAGGCGCTTTTTATGCCTCCGGGCGAGGTTTTCGACCTATGGGAGCTTTACCTTAAAGCCCACGGTAAGAAAGGAAACAAGGAGGGCGAATAATGGCGACCCGTACCATATCGACGAAATTAGCGGTCGATGGCGAGGCCGCTTATAAAGCGTCTCTCAAAAATATAAACTCCGAGCTCGGGACGCTCAAATCGGAGCTAAAACTTGTCGAGAGCGAGTTTTCGGGACAGGCGAACAGCCTCGCCGCGCTACAAGCAAAGGGCGAGACTCTTTCCAAAATGTACGAGGCGCAAGAGGGCAAGGTCTCAAAATTGAAAGAGGCCCTCGAGAACGCTCAAAAGGCGCAATCTACATACGGAGAGAGAGTCTCTACCGCACAGGAGAATATAAGGCGGTGCGAGGAGGCTCTCGCGGCACTCGGGGACGAAACAGGAGACACGAGCGAGGAACAGGCACGGCTAACGGCGGAGCTTGAGGGTTATAACAAAGAGCTCGAAGAGGCCGAGGCTTATCAAGAGGCCGCGACACGCTCCGTCAATTCGTGGCAGACGCAAGTAAACTCGGCACAGGCGGAGCTAAACCGCCTCGGGCGAGAGATAGACGATAATAACCGCTATCTCGAGGAGGCGGAAAACAGCTCCGACGGGTGCGCGGAGTCTATCGACAAGTACGGTAGGGAGGTAAAAAAGGCGGCGGAGGAGACCGACTCTTTCTCGGACAAGCTCAAGGGCGGGCTCGTCGCTGGGGCAAAAGCCGCCGGAGCCGCACTCGCCGCCGTGGGAGCCGCCGCCGTAGCCGGGGTAAAATTTCTCCTCGATTTAGAGGAGTCTACGGAGGAATACCGGGCCGCACAGGGGCGGCTAAATACCGCGTTTGAGGCGGCGGGATACTCCACAGATACCGCAAAGGAGGCGTATCAATCCCTTTACTCCATCTTAGGGGATACGGATAACGCTACGGAGTCCGCGCAACTACTCGCGCAACTTGCGACCTCCGAAAAGGACGTTGCTACATGGGCGGATATTGCCGCCGGAGTTACGGGTACGTTTGGCGACGCTCTCCCGATAAACAGCCTAATAGAAGCGTCTAACGAGACGGCAAAGGTCGGACAGGTAACGGGCGCACTTGCCGACGCGCTGAATTGGGTCGGTATCTCCGAGGACGAGTTTAACGAAAAGCTCGCCGCGTGTGCAGACGAGACGGAGCGGACGGCCCTCATTACCGACACGCTCTCCGCGACCTATCAGAACGCGACCGATATTTTCAAGGAAAATAACGCGACGCTCATAGCGGCGAACAAGGCACAAGCGGAGCTCGACGATACTCTCGCCCGCCTCGGCGGGACAGTGGCAGACGTAAAAGCCGAGCTCGTCGCCGAGTTCGCCCCGGCAATATCCGAGGTCGTAGACGCATTTATCGGGCTCATGGAGGGCGCGGACGGGGCCGAGGACGCGCTCGCCGACGCTATCGACGGGTTAATCGGAAAAGCCGCCGAAAAGCTCCCGGAGCTCCTCGACTTTGGCGCTCAAATCATTATAAACGTGCTGGGCGGGTTAGCAAACGCCGCGCCGCAACTCACAGAGGGCGCGGTATCTGTTATTACCACGCTCGTACAAGGGCTCGTGGAGGCGCTCCCGCAACTCGCGGAGGCCGCTATACAAATCGTGTCGGGGCTCGTTACGGGTATCGCAGAGGCGCTCCCGGAGCTTATCCCGGCGGCGGTGGCGGCTATTACGCAGTTAGTACAAGCCCTCATAGAAAATATACCGCTCCTCATAGACGCGGCCCTCCAACTCATAACAGGGCTCGCGCAAGGCGTGATAGACGCTATCCCGGTATTGCTTGAGGCTATCCCGGCGGTTATAGAGAGCCTCGTTACGTCTCTCCTCGAGGCTATCCCGCAGATAATCGAGACGGGTATCACGCTCTTAACCTCGCTCGTGGAGGCGCTCCCGGAAATCATTACGACGATATGCGAGGTTTTGCCGCAAATCATCGAGTCCACGATAACGACGCTCCTCGACCATTTGCCGGAAATCGTCGAGGCGGGAGTCCAGCTTTTAACGGCGCTGATTACCAACCTCCCGCAAATTATTTTGACGATAGTACAGGCCCTCCCGCAAATTATCTCGTCGGTGGTAAACACGCTCGTTAGCAATATCCCGAAAATCATCGAGACGGGCGTAAAGCTCTTAACGTCCCTCATTACAAACCTACCGACGATAATCTCGGAAATAGTCCGGGCTATGCCTCAAATCATAACGGGCATGGTGAACGCGCTCGGGCAAGGCGTGAGCCAGTTCGTACAGATTGGCGCTAACTTGGTTCGCGGGCTTTGGAGCGGTATTCAGTCTTTAGCCGGGTGGCTTTGGAATCACGTTTCAAGCTGGGTACAAAGCATTTGGGACAATGTACTAAACTTTTTCGGTATCCATTCTCCATCTAAAAAAATGGAATGGGTCTCGGAAATGAATGTCGAGGGCGCGGTCGTCGGCCTCGATAAGAACAAGGGGAAAGCGGTCAAAGCCTACGGCAATATGACGGCGGAAATGCTCAACGAGGTAGAGGGCGGAATGAAGAAAGTAAACGCCTCTCTCGCCGACTCCATCGGGGAGATAGAGACGGGATTTTCCGCGAAAGCCACGATAGAGCAAGTAGCCGCCTCCGTCCCGTCTTTGACAGACGAGCGGAGCCGGGCGGCGGTCTCCGGCGGCGGGGATACGACGGTAACGAATAATTTCCATATCGCCGAGCTCGTCGTCCGCGAGGAGGCAGACGTAAAGAAAATATCGAGGGAGCTCTACAATATGCAGAAAGCGAAGTCTCGCGGGAAAGGAGTGGTATAGCGTGGCGCTGGGCTTTACGTTCAATAACACCCATAGCGGGGCTATGGGTGTCGTCTTTCGGAGCGTCGATAGGACGCTCCTCCCGGCGAAACGGGTCACACAGTACACCATCCCCGGAAAGAGCGGGACGTATGACATAGCGGACGGCTACCAAAACCGGGAGATTTCTTGCGAGGTCTCTTTCATCGGCGAGGGGTACAAATATCCCGGAGTCCGTTCGAGGGCGCGGGAGGTCGCCGGGTGGCTATCCGGCGAGGGCTTGCTCGTGTTCGACGACGAGCCGGAGAAAGCCTACTCCGCGAAAGTGATAGCGGGTATCAGTATCGAGCAAATCGCCGTAACGGGGAAATGCCCGGTTACTTTCTTATGCGGGCCGTTCGCCGAGTCCCTCGACTATAATCAACAGGTCGTAAATTCTGTATCACTACCGCATACGGAAAAGGTCAACGTAAACGGCTCTCAAGAGACGGATTGCCTTATCTATATCACGGCGCGGGGCCGTATTACCGACCTCACCGTAACGCGGATAAAGGTTGATTAAAGAAACGGAGGTTTTCAAAAATGGCAGCTCTATCTAACGTACACGCCGCGTCTATCCTCAATACCTCGTTGCGGAGCGGGACGTATTACCTCGCCCTTTTCCTCACCGACCCAACCGCCAGCGGCACAGGCACGGAGGCAAGCGGCGGGGGCTACGCTCGAAAGGTTATCTCTTTCGACGCGCCGAGCCTCGTCGCCGGAAAGCAACAGGTCAAGAATACCGACGCGGTAGATTACGGCGTTATCACGGCGGATATTGGGACGGTCTCCTATTGGGGGATTTTCGACTCGCAGACGGGCGGCAATCTCCTATGGTTCGGCTCGTTCGCCCGTGGTAAGAACGTCCTCAACGGCGACGCTATCACCGTCAACGCGGGCGCTATCGTCTGCAATATCTCGTAAGGGGGCGGGCCTATGTTTAACCGCACACCGTACAACCGTGCGCCGTATAACCGAAAGGCCCGTTTTGTGTTCGAGTGGACGGCGACGGCGAACGTCGAGAGCGGGAGCGGCGGCGCGGTTCTCATTATCCGCTACTTGTCCGGCGAGGCGGAGGCCGGGACGGGCTCCTCGGGCGAAGTCGTCCGGGTGCTACTCCCATCCGGCACGGCGGAGGCGGTAACGGAGGCCGTCGGCGATTATATCCGTACCCGGTTTTTTGCGGCGGTCGCCGAGGCCGTCACGACCGCCAGCGGGACGGGGGTATCGACCTACGGGCAAGAGGTTTTGACGGTCGCGGGCGTGAATATGGTCGCCGGGGACGAGCTCATTATCGACACGGAGCACATGACGGTAACGCTTAACGGCGTGAACATCGTAGACCGTGTAAGCGACGCGAGCGTTTTCTTTAAGCTCATGAGCGGGGTAAACGACCTTATCGTCGAGGGCGGCACAACGGCGGATATGAAAATCCTCTGGAAAGATAGGTGGTTATAATGGCGGTTCCTCAAATATTCGACCGCAATATGAAACGGCTCGCCTATCTCGATAACGCTATGAGCGTCGGCTATACCCTCGAGGCTAACTCCCTATGGACGGCTACCTTTACCATGCCAGCGGACGACAAGAAAAATCAGTATTGCGAGCCTCTAAACTACGTCGAGATTTTCGACGGGGACGAGCGTATCGACCTCTTTCGTATCATCGGGGAGGATTTGGAGCGGGGCGACGGCGCGACGCGGTTCTATAATTGCGAGCACGTCCTCGCGACCCTCCTAAACGACGTGCTTTTCCAGTATCACCAATGCGGCGGCACGGGGATACGGACGGCGGCGGTATTAAACTATATCCTCTCCCGGCAGACGGTCAAAAATTGGGTTTTGGGCTCGTGCGGGTTTACCCGTCAATTTGAATATAATTGGGAAAACTCGACCCTCCTCTCCGCCCTCTTTGCCGTCCCGGAGTGTTTCGATAGTGACTATCTTTGGGAGTGGGATACCACGGGCTACCCGTGGACGCTCTCGCTCATAGCGCCGTCGGAAAAGCTCAAGAGCGAGATACGGTACGCTAAAAACATGACGAATATAAAAAAGACGCTGGACGCGACCGGGCTCGCAAATCGGATATACGCGCTCGGCTATGGCGAGGGGGTTAATCAGCTCACGATAGCCGGGGTAAACGGTGGGCTCCCCTATGTCGAGGACGCTTTGAGTATCGAGAAATACGGGCTTTGTTCGACTATCCTCGTCGATACCCGGTATGAGGTCGCGGAAAATCTCAAGGCATACGCAAAGCAGATATTACGGGAGAGCGCCGAGCCCTACGTCTCCTATGAGATAGGGGCTATCGACCTCCACCGTCTCACGAAAGACGCTTTCTCGCGGTTTAGGCCGGGGGAAATCGTCCGCGTTATCGACGACGAGGACAAGATTAACCTCCGTACCCGTATCGTGAGCGTGACAAAGGACGACGCACAGGGAGACCCCGGAACGGTAACAGTCACGCTCGCGAACAAGTCGCAGGATATAGCCGGGAGTATCTCCGACTTGCAGAGCCGCGCCCTTATTGGGGAGACCTACGCGCAAGGCTCCACAAATCAGCAGATTTACAATTTTGCCGACAATGCGGACACGTCCCACCCGGCGACCCTCAAGCTCTATATCTCCGAGTCGGTCGTCCGTATAAACAAAATGCTCCTCAATATCCAGTTTGAGCCGTTCCGGGCGTTCGAGAAAGCTATCGGCGGCGGGGGCGGACAAACGACCTCCGGCGGTGGAGGACAAACGACCTCGAGCGGCGGGGGCTCTACCACGTCCAGCGGCGGCGGCTCTACCACCTCGGCGGGAGGCGGGCAGACTACGAGCTCCGGCGGTGGGCAAACGAGCTCCTCCGTTGCCCTCGCAAGCTCTAACACCGTACACGACTCATACGACGACGGCGGGCCGGGCGGAGCAAATCATAATCACGCGCTCGTAAGGGGCGACAAGCTCGCGCTTACCGACGGCTCGGGGAAAATAACGGGGTATCGTACTTTTGTCCCGTCCGGCAAGCACACACACCCGGCCCACGCTCACAGGATAGACGCGCATACCCACACAGTAAGCGCCCACACACACAGAGTAGACGCTCACACTCACCGGGTAGACGCTCACACCCACACGATAAAAGACCATACCCACACCGTAAAAGACCACACCCACGCGATACAATTCGGTATCTACGAGGGCTCGCGGGCCTCGAGAGCGGTTATCAAGGTAGACGGGAGGACGATACCGACCCCGGCGAGCTACGATAATATCGACATTGTAGCGTATCTCTCAAAGGACGGGAGCGGGAAAATCCAGCGTAACGCATGGCACACGGTCGAGATACTCCCGGACACTATGAGCCGTATCGTCGGCGCGGTATTCTCTCAAACTTTTTGCAATTCTCGCGGCGGCGGGGATTATTAAGGGGGTTACACAATGGCAGAGTTAAAAACAATGTACCCGGCACAGGCGAACACGCCGGAGACCACGCTCGCCGGAGCTCTCACGACTTCCGACACGAGCGTAACCGTCCTCGACGGCTCTATCTTGCCGGACGCGCCTAACCTCTTGACGATAGGCGCAGATACCACCACGGCGGAGACCGTCCTCATGACGGCAAAGGACGGAAACGTCCTCACCATCGAGAGGGGGTATAACGGCACGAGCCCGCGCTCATGGACAAAAGGCGATATTGTCGGGCGCTACTTCACGGCGGCAGACCAAACGGCATTACAAGAAAATATCCGGGCGCTGGACGAGGGCAAGCCGGATATAGTCCCCTCCCCGGTCTCGGGGAATTTTGTCGCGTTCGACGGCGCGACCGGGGCGCAAAAGGACAGCGGGAAAAAGCCGGACGATTTCGCCGCCGCCTCCCACACGCATGACGGGTATATCGAAAAGCCCGCCTCCCCGGTCTCGGGAAACCTCGCCGCGTTCGACGGTACGACCGGGGCCGTAAAGGACAGCGGCAAGAAAGCGGCGGATTTCGCCGCCGCCTCCCATTCTCACACCGGGTACGCGGAGGTAAAGATTTTCCAAAACGTCACGGTCGCGGCCTCGGCGTGGGCGAATAGCTCCACCTATGCGGGGTATCCGTTCGCCGCCGTTATATCGTGCGCCGGGGTAACGGCGGAGCACGTCCCGGAGGTCACTTTCGGAGTGGCGGAGGCTACGGGCGGCAATTTCGCCCCGGTCGCCCTCTCCGGGGCTGGGACGGTAACAATCTACGCGGCGGAAAAGCCGGGGGGTACTATCACGCTCCCGGTTATCAAATGTGAAAAGGCGGTGTAAGGCATGATAGGCAGAACAAACGCGACCGGGGGAGCGGCGGGGACAAGCCTCTCCCTCGTCGTATCGGTCAAGGCGGGCTCGGCGGTCACAGCGACAAAGGGGAGCCGGACAGTCACGGGGACGGCCTCCTCCTCCGGCTCGTGTACCCTCAAGCTCCCGGAGGCGGGAACATGGACAGTCAAGGCGACACACTCCGGGCAGACCTCCGACACGAAAACAATTAGCGTCGTCGATAGCTACGCCGTCTCTCTGACGTTCTACTCGGCGACTATCAACGTAACCGCGCCCTCGGGCGCGACCGTCACGCTCAAAAAGGGCGGTACGACTTTGCAGACCAAGACAAGCACGGGGACGGTAGCCTTTACCGTGACGGAGACCGGGACGTACACGGTCGAGGCCACGCAGAACGGACAGAGCACAAGCGGGACGGTCAATGTCGTATCGAGCACGACCTCGTACTCGCTGACGCTATCTTTCGTAAGCTCCACCCTCAATAGTAACTCGTGGGCCACAATTCGGAGCGTATCCGATAAGGGGCAGGGGGCCAACTATTGGAGCGTGGGAGACCGAAAGGCCGTCACCCTTAACGGGACGGTCGGCTCGCTATCCCTCTCCAATTTCACGACATACGCCTTTATCCTCGGGTTTAATCATAATGCGAGCTATGAGGGCTCTAACCGTATCCACTTCCAGCTTGCAAAGACCGCCGTATCCGGCGGGACGGACGTAGCTCTTTGCGATAGCTCCTATAGCTCGACGGGCTCCTCGGCGGCTTTCCGCATGAACACAACAAACACCAACGCGGGCGGCTGGGATGGCTCGTACATGAAAAAAACAATTTGCCCGGCGTTCGAGAACGTCGTCCCGTCCGACCTCCGCTCTAACCTCAAGACCGTTACGAAGTACACAGACAATACGGGGAGCGCCTCGACCGCACAAGCCAACGTAACCGCCACGACGGAGAAATTTTTCCCGCTTGCGGAGTATGAGGTTTTCGGGACTATCACCTACGCGAACACATACGAGGCCAACAAGCAAGCGCAATATGATTATTACAAGGCAGGAAACAGCAAGATAAAGTATCGGCACGACGCGACGACGACCGCCGTTTTTTGGTGGCTCCGCTCCCCGTGTCGGAGCTACTCCACTGACTTTGTGTATGTGGGCGCTGGCGGCGCGGTCGGCAGTGCGAGCGCTTACATTTCGCTCGCGTTTGCGCCGGGCTTTTGCGTATAATTCGGGCCTCGGAAATTGCGCCCTCAATGGGCGCAATTCCACGGAGAGCCGAGAGGGGGCAGTAAATGAGCGTACCAAAATCGCGGCGGGGCGAGAGCCCCGCCGATTATCTCGACCTTGCGCGGGAGATTTACGTTTTTACATACGACAGGGTAAAGATACTCCCGAAATCGCACACGTTCTATTTTTCCTTGCCGCTCTACAATGCGGCGCAAAGGGCGTATAGGCTCGTGAAAACGGCTAACCTCGTTTACATCGACGAGAAAGCGCCGGAGGAGATACGCCGCCGGACAATCCAGCGGCGGCGGGAGCTCTACGAGGACGCGCAAGGCTACTATAATTCCATGCTGGACGTACTCGACCTTGCTTTTATGAGCGTAAACCGCGAAAAGCTCCCGGCGAATGTCCTCAAGGAATGGGTCGGGAAGATTACCGACGAGATTTCTCAAATATCCAAAATCAAGCGGAGCGACAAGAGCCGATAGGCCCTATCGCTCCGTTTCGATTGGGCCGTATCCCGTTTCGCCGTTAATTGGTGGCTCCGCTCCCCGAATCGGAGCAACTCCACTAACTTTGTGAATGTGAACACTGGCGGCACGGTCAACAATGCGAACGCTTACAATTCGCTCGCGTTTGCGCCGGGATTTCGCACGGGCCAGACCGAATAGCTCGAAACGAGTTAAAGCCGCGCCCTTGCAAAAGGGGGATACGACCCCTCCGACCGCCAACAGGCGGGACGACAAACCTATACCGCGACACGGGGAGCCGGACGCTTTTTGCATGGCGGCGGCTTGCGCGTTACCGCCGTTTCATGACTCCACCGTTACGCAATTTAGACAACGCGACATAGAAAGAATTGTGCGAGGTATCATTTTTTTATGAATAGCGCAGAAAGACACGAGCGGCGCTACCAGCGCCGCAAAGCCGCCCGTCTCAAGAGGCGGGCGGAGCTTGCGAAACAATACGGAAACTTTGAGCGCGTTTTCTCATTCGAGCACTTGTACGGCTCCTATCGGGAGTCCGTGAAAGGCGTAGGGTGGAAAGCGAGCACACAGAGGTACAAGGCGAGCGCCCTCGCGAACGTCAACAAAACGCACGACGAATTGCTCGCCGGGCGCTTTCGGTCAAAGGGCTTTTATGAGTTTGATTTAGTCGAGCGCGGAAAGCCCCGGCATATTCGGAGCGTCCACATAAGCGAGCGCGTCGTCCAGCGGTGCCTATGCGATTACTCCCTTGTACCTATGCTCTCCCGGACGTTCATTTATGACAACGGGGCGAGCCTCCGAGGGAAAGGCTACGATTTCGCCGTCCGGCGGGTATCGGGCTTTCTCACACAGCACTACCGACAGCACGGGCGCGAGGGCTATGTCCTCGTGTTCGACTTCTCGAAATACTTTGATACCGCACAGCACGGCCCGGTATTTCGGGAAATTGAAAGGAGCGGACTCGACGACCGCCTCGTCTCACTTTCCGAGTATTTTATAAAATGCTTTGGGGACGTGGGCCTCGGCCTCGGGAGCCAAGTCTCACAAATTGCCGCTATCGCCCTCCCGAACAAAATCGACCATTTCGTAAAAGACGTGCTCCGCATGAAATTTTACGAGCGGTATATGGACGACGGGTGTATTATCCATCGGTCAAAGAAAAAGCTCCGGGAGTGCCTCGAGCATATCAAGAGGCTTTGCGCCGAGCTCGGGATAAAGCTAAACGAGAAAAAGACGCAGATAATCAAGCTCTCGAGAGGCTTTACTTTCCTAAAGGTGCGTTTTCGCTACGGGAAAAACGGCGCGGTTATCCGCCGGGCTTGCTACAAGAGCATAAAGCACATGAGGGACAAGCTAAAGGTTTTCCGCCGTTGGGTAGACTCCGGGAGAATGGCGAAAGAGGACGTAGATACGTCCGTTACATCGTTCCGGGGGCACATGAGGAGGTTTAACGACTATTTCGCCGTGCAGACGGTCGAAAGAGAATACCGCGAGCTATTCGCCGCGTAGGGAGGTCACTATATGGAGTATATCGTCTATAAGCGTTTCCGGGGGGAGGGTATCGACGGCCCTTTTAACCTCCGGCATGGTACAGTATGCGAGGAGCGGGACGGATACCTTTTCGCGCCGGACGGTCGCCGCATTTGCGCCGCCACGAGTGAAAACGGCTGGGGGCATTTCCGGCAGAACACAACCGAGGGCGCTTTCCGTCAAGAAATGCTCGAGCGGCTCTATAAGCACTACCAGCGCCGCCCGGAGCTCGCCGCCGAGGATTTCGACCCGGCGAAATGGCCGGAGGCCGATAACACCTATTGGAAAAGTCTACTCCGTACTATGCAGACGGAGGATTTAACGGCGTTCTACCGGGCGAGGCTCGGGGAGCCGCCGAGGGAGGGACGGTAAATGTATAAAGTCACAGTCGAGGGCGCTTTCGCCGGATACTCTGATACGGTGGTATACGTCAAGGTCGCGGAAAATGGCTCCTATGTCCCGTGCGGGCCGGCGGAGGCCGGGGGTGTGTGCGTAAAGCTCCCCTATGAGCACACCGACGAGGACGGGAACACGGTCAAGACCGCCGAGGACATTGTTTTTAAGCTCCCCGGCGGGGAACTCCTCGGATTTGAACAGGAGGCCACGCTCGAGGAGACGAGCGGGGCGCTCCTCGTCGAACAGGCCGAGGAGGTTATTAACATTTTGACAGGAGGGAATAGCGAATGATTTCCGTAGAGAAAGCGAAAAAGCTCCGGGCTGTGATAGAGCGGAGCGTCTCCGCCGCCGGGCTGGACGACGAGACCGCGCTCGAGGCCGTCGAGCTTTTCCCGGCGTGGGAGCCGGGACGGGACTACGCCGCCGGGACGCGGGTACGGCATAGCGGGAGCCTCTACGAGTGCGCGACCGCCCACACGTCGGCGGCGGAGTGGAGACCGCCCGCCGCCGCGTCGCTTTGGAGCCGGGTAAAGGTGGACGGCGAGACGGGCCTCGACGAGTGGACAAGGCCGACCGGGGCGCACAACGCATACAAAAAGGGCGATAAGGTCGTTTACAAGGGCTCCGTCTATCGTAGCACGATGGACGGTAATACATGGTCGCCGGAGGAATACCCGGCGGCATGGGAGCGGGTAGAATGAGCCGGGCGGTCTACACGGTCACGAAAGGAGGCGTAGAGATTGCCCGGTTAGAGGCGTTGATATGGGTACGCCTCACCGCTCCCGGCGTTTATCTCGTATGCGGCGAGGACGAGGGCGAGGGCGTTCTCGTGGGCGGGGAGATTTACCACGTTCGCGGGTGCGCCCTTTTGCCGGGGAAAGAGACCGTCGTACTCGACTACATAGAAGAATAAAAACGGAGGTAAAACAGCATGAAAGAAACAACCTTAAAGGCCGCTATCGCGGTCGCTATGGCGGCGGCTACCGCCTATCTCCGGGAGCTTGCTATCCCGGTTTTTGTCCTCGCCGGAGTTATGGTTATCGACTACCTCTCCGGCATGGTGAGCGCGTGGGTCAAGTGCGAGCTCTCCTCCCGCGTGGGGGTGCTGGGCATTGTGAAAAAGGTCGCCTATCTTCTCGCCGTCGCCGTGGCTATTGTCGCGGATTGGGTCGTACAGGTAGCGGGGGCGGAAATCGGGATTGATTTCGGCGGCTTTTTCTTTTTTGGCTTGCTCGTGACTATCTGGCTCGTACTCAATGAGTGTATCTCTATTCTCGAGAACATTTCGGAGATTGGCGTACCTCTCCCCGCTTTTCTGCTGAAACTCATTGAAAAATTGAAAAAGACCGTAGAGAACACAGGCGAGAACGAAACACAGTAAAAACGGAGGCGCAAAAAATGAGCAATAGTAATTTGGTAAGCTATACGAGGATTTCTCCGAACAAGAACAGCCCGCGAAATCACGCTATCGACCGTATCTCTATCCATTGTGTTGTGGGACAGTGTACGGCGGAGCGTATTGGGGAGATTTTCGCCCCGGAGAGCCGGGAGGCAAGCTCTAACTATGGTATCGGGCTCGACGGGCGTATCGGTATGTACGTCGAGGAAAAAGACCGCTCGTGGTGTACCTCGAGCGGGGCGAACGACCACAGGGCGGTTACTATCGAGGTCGCCAGCGATACCGCACACCCCTACGCCGTGAAAGCCGCCGCATTTTCCGCACTCCTCGACCTCTGTGCCGACATTTGCAAGAGGAACGGGAAAAAGCGGCTCTTATGGTTTGGAGACAAGGAAAAGACACTCGCCTACACGCCGAAAGCTGACGAAATGGTTTTGACCGTTCATCGGTGGTTTGCAAACAAGGCTTGTCCCGGCGAATATCTGTATAGCCGTCACGGGGAAATCGCGGCGGAGGTAACGAAACGGCTCGCGGCGGAGGACAAGCCCGCCGGGACGGGAGACAATCCCTCCGCATGGGCCAAGGCCGCAACGGAGTATTGCAAGCGCAAGGGAATTTTTGCCGGGGACGGCGCGGGTAATTTCGATTGGCAAAAGCCGATTACCCGCGAACAGGTCGCCGCCGTGCTCTATCGGACGCTCGAGAGGGCCGGGCTCCTCGAGGCTCTCCCGGACAAGAAATAAGAAAAGCGGGCGGGGGTTTGATACCCTCGCCCGCTTTTCTCTTTAATGTAAACTCTTAATGAAAGTATATAGTCTTTTTGCGCCGATAGCACCGTATTTGAAAATGAGATAGTAAATCTTATAAAGGCCGTACAAAATAAAATACAGAGCCCACCCACAAGCTACCACGGAATATAAACAGAGGTAGAAACAGCCGACAAGTAACAACACAAAAAGGAAATACCAACAATTACTTTTTGTAAGCCGCAAGCCGATACCGAGCCGGAAACCGCCCATAGCCTTTAGACGCTTTGAAAAGCTGATAAACATAGTATCAACCCCGCTTTTTCGCTTTCAGATACGGGGCGAGTCCCCATACCGCAAGCCCGGCGGCGATAGCAACGCCGACGATAAACTCTATCGTACTCTCTTGCGCCAGCAGGGGGAACGAGCCTATTAAAACAACGGCTCCGGCGGCAATTTTAGCAATCATAGCCGGGACGGATTGGCGCATACCCGTCCTTGCCTCGCGCTCGTTCGCTTGCTCCTCGCGCTCGGCGGCTTTGCGAGCTTTCTCGGCCTCCGCTTGCTTACTTTTTTGTTTATCGACGCATTTCTTACAAATGTACCTATGGGACTCGGGCAAATAAGAGCCGCCCTCGTTAGCGTCAAAACGCCGCCCGCATTTCAAACAAGTAACCTCGTGCTTTGCCATAATGAGACCTCCTATTTTTACAAATCGTAGGAAAGAAATACGGTTAGTAAATCTTTATTACAAGAATACATGAAATTCATGTTACAGTCAAGAGGCCACAACACAGGGAGGGCAATTTTTTGAAGATTTACGACTATAACGGTCTAAAGAACGTCGCCGGGGAGCGTATCCACCAGCGGCGCACGACGCTACGAATATCACAAGCCGACCTCTCCGCCCGTATGCAGGTGCGAGGGGTAACTATCGAGCGGGAGGCTATCTCAAAGATAGAGACCGGGGACAGGTTTATAACCGACTACGAGCTAATGACGTTCGCCGAGGTTTTAGGCGTGTCTATGGATTGGCTCACAGGCAAAGAATAAGAACGGCCCGACGGAGAGCTCCCGCCGGGCTAATTTTTTCGCATAAATTCGAGTAAAACTATTGACATACTCTCGAGAGTATGATATTTTATTAGCAAGAATTTACGGAGGAGGCGAAAGAATGGCGGAGGGGAAAAGAAAAAGCGAGACCTCCTCGGCGGTAAAGAGGCGGTACAATCAAAAAACCTACGGGGCGGTTACTGCATATGTCCCGAAAGACCTCGCGGCGGCTTTCAAGGATAAATGCGCCGTCAAGGGAATTTCGCAAGCGCAGATTATCAAAAAGGCAATAGAGGATTTTTTGAGCGAGTAAACGAGGGCAAGGGGGACGGGAGGCCGTCCCCCTTTTTTCGATTTTTAGGGGGAGGGCCGGACAATGGCACGGAGAAAGGACGCGGCAAAAAAGGCGGATAAAAAGCAGAAAGAGAAAAAGTACGAGCACTTGACGTATAAAAAGAGACTCCGCCTCGAGGTCATGCTCCGCCAGAAGATACACAAGCAGACCATAGCCGACGAGCTCCGGGTACATATCTCCACCATATACCGGGAAATCAAGCGCGGGGAGTATGAACACCTTAACAGCGATTACACGACAGAGATACGGTATAGCGCCGACAAAGCCGAGGCGAAATATCAAGAGGGGCTCGCCGCAAAGGGAGCGCCCCTTAAAATCGGGAATAATTTCGCCGTCGCCGAGTTCATAGAGGAGAAGATTTTACACGAGGACTATTCCCCGGTCGCCGTGTGCGCCCTTTTGCGGGAGGAGGAGTATCTCGAGAAATACCATATCACATTTTGCCGGGCCACGATTTACAAGTACATAGACGACGGGAATATCTTCCCCCATATCACAAATAAAGACCTCCCGGAGAAAGGCCAGCGCAAGCGGGAGTATAAAAAGGTGCGCGAGAAAAGGGCTCCTCGGGGCCGGAGTATTGAGGAGCGCCCGCCAGAGGTCGAGACCCGCGAGGAGGTCGGACATTGGGAGGGCGATACCGTCGTCGGAAAGAAAGGCTCAAGGGCGAGGCTCCTCGTATTCTCCGAGCGGGCTACCCGGAACGAGATAATTATAAAAATCCCGGACGGCACTACAAAGAGCGTCGTCCGGGCGCTGGACAGACTCGAGAGGCGTTTCGGCGCGGACTTCCCGAGGATATTCAAGTCGATTACTTTCGACAACGGCTCCGAGTTTGCGGATTGCGAGGGCCTCGAGCGGAGCCGCCGGAGGAAAGGGAAAAAGAGAACAACCGTTTATTACTGTCACCCGTACACAGCTTGCGAGCGGGGGACGAACGAGAATATAAACCGCATGATACGCCGGAAGTTCCCGAAAGGTACAAATTTTGATAAAGTGAGGCCCTCCGAGGTCAAAGCCGCCGAGACGTGGCTCAACAATTACCCGCGAGGGATTTTAGGCTTTCGGAGCGCCGCGAGCGTGTTCTCCGAGGCCGTCGGACTCGCCGCGTAAAATATTTTATAGTTTTTTCGCATAAATTACTTGACATTTGCCGC
>JAETTR010000260.1 GCA_021768985.1 Bacillota bacterium | reverse complement strand
ATCGAACTCCGCGCCGTCCCCCGCTTTGATGCACACCGTCACCTTCACCGTGTCGTAGCTTCCGTCCGACAACTTACTGCAAGTCGTCACGTGCAGCGCGCCCGTATACCCGTTGTTCGTGCCCGCGTGATCTCCGTGCACGCTCGCGTTCACCGTTGACGGCACCACCGCCTCGATGTCGTACGCCTTCGGGGAATACACAAGCTCCAAGATATTTCCGGCGATCTTCGCGCCCGTAGGCAGGCTCCCGTTCTGCGTAAGCGTGAACGTGCCGTCCGTATTGTACGTCACCTTCACCTGGTATTCCGCACCGTCCTGCGTGATCTTGAAGATCAGATCGTTCAAAGACAACGCTTGCGCAGATACCGTAATCGTATCGGGGAACGAGTTCACGATCTCGTAGTCCGTGTTCTCCGTCGTTCCCGGCTTCACCCGCACGTACAGCTTATAGCTCCCCGCCGTCGTGAACTTCGTAATGTCCGCCAACGCCTTCGGGTACTGCCCCGGCGTGCCGCTCTCCCAACCGAAATCGCACAGCGATGTCAACTCCGTCGCCGCGTTCGCAGGGTCCTCTCCGTCCTTGTAGAAGCACAGCTCGTAGGTCATGCCGTTAGTATCCGCGCTCAATACGTTCTGCAATGAGGTCTTTACCGTGATATCGCCCGTCGCGCCGATCGTCCACGCCCAGGGCACGCCCGTTTCCGAATCGTTTGCCTTGCTCGCCGTAAAGTTCAGCTTGATCGGCGAAATCGTGAGCGTGATATCCCGCGTGCCGCCCGCTGTGCCCGTATCCCATTCCGTGTCTTCGGCGTCTTTCAGGCTCGCACGTACCGTGTAGACGCCCGCATGCGTGCCCTTGATTTCCTTCGGCTTTCCGTCCGTGTCGTCCGCAAGCGTGAGATTCGTGTTTCCGTTGTTCGTGCTTAAAATCGTTAGCGTGATACGGTCCGAATCGTACACCATCGTGAACGTATGCTCCGTTCCGTCGTACGCGACCGTCGCCGCCCCGCTTCCGCCCGACACCGTAGGCGCGCTCACCTGCGTCTTGGGGTAAGTGAACGTGAGCGGTTGCGAAGTCGTCACGGTGAACTTGTAATTGTTGTTATAGTAGTAGTTATCCGGATTGTAGTTCGTCTGGCTTTCGCCGTTTCCGCCCGCATCTTTTCCGAGCCCCTTCAAACTAATCGTGTAATTCCCCGCGTACTCCGGCGCTGCCGATTTATCCGGGTGGTCGATATACCAATTTTCCGCTTTCCCGCCCGCAATGTTCCCCGTGCCTACGTCGTACTCGAATTCGAACTTCGCTTTGTCGAGCGTGCCGTCCCGGGATTCGATTGAACCGCTTCCCGATGCATACGCCAATGTGGGCACGCCTTTATCCGATACCGTCATCGTCAGATTGATATCTTTCTGCTTGATCTTGAACTTAAATACCCGCGTCTGCGCCGTTTCGCCCCGCGTACTGTCGGGGGTGTTACTCCAATTCTTTCCGCTCGGCAACGTAACGGCGACTTCGTAATCCCCTGCGTCGATCATGTTCTGAACTTCGCAGTTGCCTTTAAAACCCTTATTGTCCGCGGAAAGACCTCTATAACATTTGATCGTGATTCCCGCTTTGGGCGTGTTATTCCCCACGGGATCATAAATCCCCATACGGTACCAAATCGGATCATAAGTTACAGGATTTTGCGCCGTTATTTTTACAAGCGTATAAAGCGATTGTGCCTGCGCATTATAAGTCGTTGTAAGCCCCGCATAATCGGGTGCGGGATAAACCGCATCCTGCACGACTTTCGTTAAATTTAAGTGAAGCGCGGGGCGCACCCCTACGTCCCCCTGCAAACCCACAACATTCGGTTTCCATGTGCCGACACCACCAGACGCATCGACTGCGCAAATATTCACATCCGCGCCTCCCCACATTCCGCTTCGAAAAATCGAATAATGCGGAATGCCGGAATGAATAATTTGGTTTGAAGTAAGTTGCCAAATTCCCACCCACGTCGGAACAGTAGCTCCGTCATGCATAGCTTCTGTATACGACGGAATCCAAATATAATCGTCTCCCCAATCGGTGTACCCCGCTCTGTTGGAATAATTCATGCCCGGAAAAGTAAGATAATAACCTACATTATCCAACGCTTCGTTTTGTAAAGACCCGCTTGTACCGTTGTTAAGCACACGCACGTCTTGTAAATGCTGATAAGAGATATCGGTTGGTTTTTTCAAATAGCTCGTTATACTTCCGCTCGTAAACTCACTGAATTCGCTCAACAGTTTTTGACGCGCAACACTCGTACTGTACATATTCGCGGGAACAGGACAACTGGGACTAACCGCGGGATTATTCGTCGAATCGTAACTATTGGAAAATTTGTAACCTGTAC
>JAETTR010000259.1 GCA_021768985.1 Bacillota bacterium | reverse complement strand
AGACGGGCGGTCCTTCGGGCGGCTGTATCCCCGCGGAGTGCATCGACACCCCCATCGACTACGACAGCCTGATCGCGATCGGCTCCATGATGGGTTCGGGCGGCATGATCATTCTCGACGAAGACACCTGCATGGTGGACATCTCGAAATTCTACCTCGAATTCACCGCCGACGAGAGCTGCGGAAAATGCACCCCCTGCCGGATCGGAACCAAGCGTCTGTTGCAGCTTTTGACGAAGATCACCGAAGGCAAGGGCGAACCCGAGGATATCGTCAAGATCGAAGAACTCGCTTCGCACATGAAGCAGTCCTCGCTGTGCGCGCTCGGTCAGAGCGCACCCAATCCCGTGCTCTCCACCCTGCGCTATTTCCGCAAGGAGTACGAGGACCATATAAACGAAAAGAAATGCGAAGCGGGCGTGTGCAAAGCGATGCTGAGCTACTCGATCGACGCGGAGAAGTGCAAGGGTTGCACCCTCTGCGCGAGAAACTGCCCCGTCAAAGCGATTTCCGGCACGGTGAAGCAGGCGCACGCGATCGATCCCGCAAAGTGCATCAAGTGCGGCGTATGCATGACGAATTGCCGCTTCGGCGCAATCGTGAGAAAGTGAGGTGAACAACATGGCGAAAAACGTAACGTTATCGATTAACAATATTCCGGTCACCGTACCGGAGGGAACTACGATTCTGGAAGCGGCGCGCAAAGCGCACATCGAGATCCCCACCCTCTGCTATCTGAAGGACGTAAACTGCGTCGGGTCCTGCCGTATGTGTCTCGTTGAAGCGACGGGCGCGCGCGGACTCGTGGCGGCGTGCGTATATCCCGTCGCCGAGGGCATGGAAGTGAGAACGAACACCGAAAAGTGCCGTCAGTCGAGAAAGATGACCCTCGAACTGCTCCTTTCCAAGCACAAGAAAAAATGTCTTTCCTGCGAGCGGAACCACAACTGCGAGCTGCAGAAGCTCTCGCTCGGCTACGGCGTGGACGAGGACAGATTCCAGGGCGAAAACTTCGTGCTTCCCATTGACGACGCGGCTCCCGCCGTCGTCCGCGACAACGACAAGTGCATCAATTGCAGCCGTTGCGTGGCGGCGTGCGAGAAACAGCACGTAAACGCGATCGGACACATCGGCAGAGGCTTTAACGTGCATATCGGCAGCGCGTTCGATATGCCCCTCGCGGAATCGGTGTGCGTGGGCTGCGGTCAGTGTATCGTCGCCTGCCCCGTGGGCGCGCTCTCCGAGCGGTCCACCATCGATGAAGTATGGGCGGCGCTCTCCGACCCGAAGAAGCAGGTCGTGTTCTTCACCGCTCCTTCCGTCCGCGCTACCCTCGGCGAGGCGTTCGACCTGCCCGTAGGCACCAACGTGGAGGGCAAAATGGTTGCGGCGATCCGCCGCCTCGGTCCCGACCACGTGTTCAACATGGACGTCACGGCGGACCTTACGATCATGGAAGAGGCGAGCGAGCTCATCAACCGCATCAAGACGGGCAAGCCCATGCCCATGTTCACGTCCTGCTGTCCCGGCTGGGTCAAGTTCGTGGAAAAGAAATATCCCGAGATGATCCCCCACCTTTCCACCTGCAAATCTCCCCAGCAGATGTTCGGCGCGCTGTTGAAGAGCTATTGGTGCGAGAAGAACGGCGTCGATCCCGAGAGCCTTTACGTCGTCAGCGTCATTCCCTGCACGGCGAAAAAAAACGAGTGCAAGCGGGAAGAGATGGCAAAGGACGTAGACGCGGCGATCACCACCCGCGAGCTGGCGCGCATGATCAAGACGGCGGGAATCAAGTTCACCGAGCTTCCCGACGAAGAGTTCGACAACCCCTTCGCAATCGCGACGGGCGGCGGCGCGATCTTCGGCGCGACGGGCGGCGTCATGGAAGCGGCGCTCCGTACGGCGGCGCACATGATGGACGGTAACTTCGAAGTACTCGACTTCTTTGCGGTACGCGGCGCGGCTCCCATCAAAGAAGCCACCTACCTCGTGGCGGGCAACACCGTGCGCGTGGCGGTCGCTTCCGGACTTGCGAACGCGGAAACGATTATCAAGCAGATCGAGTCGGGCGAGAAGCAATACGATTTCATTGAAATCATGGCATGCCCCGGCGGATGCGTAAACGGCGGCGGACAGCCCACCCTTTCGGACAGCGTGCGCAACTCGGTAGAGCTGAAAGAAGCGCGCGCCAAAGCGCTGTACACGGCGGACGTGAATAACGAGCTTCGCCGCAGTGCGGATTCCCCCGTTATGGACGTGATTTACGACGACTATTTCGGCTTCCCGAACAGCCACAAGGCGCACAAGATTCTGCACACCGAATACAAAGCGGATCCAAAGCTATAAACATTCAAAAAACACCTCTCCGAATATTCGGAGAGGTGTTTTTT
>JAETTR010000258.1 GCA_021768985.1 Bacillota bacterium | reverse complement strand
TGCTATAATATTTCCGAAATTACTTCGGAGGTTTGAAAAAATGGATTGCGGCGAAATGATAGCCGCGCTGCGGAAATCGAAAGGAATGACGCAGGCGGACTTGGGGGCGAACCTGAACATTACGTTTCAGGCGGTTTCGAAATGGGAGCGCGGGGAGTCGATTCCCGATTTTCCGACCTTATGCAGAATCGCGAAGCTGTTCGGGGTTTCGGTGGAATATTTCAGCGAGGAAGCGCCCGCGGGCGGAGCGGTTCCCGCTACGGAAACCGCGGCGGCGGAAGCGCGACCCGTAATGCTCGGCGTTTGCACGACTTGCGACAGGGTGGTAAACGAAGGGGAGGAGTTTTCGGTGTCGCCCGCGCTCGTGTGCAAGGCGTGCAACGAGCGCCGTCTGGCGGAGGAGAAGAAGGCGCGGGAAGCGCGCGCGCTTGCCGAACAATCCGCGCGGCGGGATGAAGAACTCCGCAAGCTGAACGAGAAAAAACGCGCGAAGCACGTGCGCAACAAGGGGCTGATTTTATCGGCGGTCATCTGCGGGGTGATTCTTTTGATCGGAACGATCGGATTGATTATGGATCCCACGGACGCCGGTGCGGCGGTTTTGGGCATGGTTGTATTCACGGTATTTTTGTATCCGTTTATCGCGCAGCTCGTTTGGGACGGCGCGGTGCGTTCCGTCTGTCTTGCCGGCGGGAAAGTCGTAGGAATGCCAGGCGTGATCTTCTCGCTCGATCTCGATGGATTTATCTTTTTAATTGTGGTAAAGCTGCTTTTTGCGGTTATTAAATTTCTTATCTTTTTGTTGTCCTTTCTCGTGTGCGCGTTGGCGGCGATCGTCATATCGCCGTTTACCTTCGTGCCTCGTTTAATCGCCGTAAATCACGGGAAACTGGAAACGGACTAAAATCTACTTCGAAAGGAATAACGAAAATCGAAGCCGCCGCGCGGAACCCCGCGCGGCGGCTTTTATCGTTTCATGATTTCATTCAGTACCGTTTGATAATCGAATGGCGGGGGCAGGAGTCGGCGCACTTGCCGCACTTCGTGCACTTTGCATAGTCGATTACGGGCAGGTTGTTTTCCATCGTAATCGCGCCCGCGGGGCAGACTTTGGCGCACTTTCCGCAACCGATACAGCCGTTCTTGCATGCGTCCATGACCGCCTTTCCGCGATCGTGAGAGGAGCACGCCACGTAAACCTTCGCATCGGCGGGAATCCGCCTGAACAGTTGCTTCGGACAGTGTTTCAGGCACGCGCCGCAGGAGATGCACAGATCGGGATTCACGGTAACGCAACCGTTTACCACGCTTGCCGCGTTTTCCGTGCAACTGCCCGCGCAGTTGCCTTTCCCGAGGCACCCGTATTTGCAGACCTTCCGTCCGCCGAAGAGCTTGTTTTCCTGCGCGCAGTCCGCCGCGCCCGTGTATTCGAATTCGTCCGCCGCGTCATCGCCGCCGTTGCAGGCGCAAACGTTCACGGTGGGGGCGGCGTCTTCGTAGGGAATGCCCAATACGTCGGCGATCTTCTGCTTTTCTTCCGCGCCCGTCACGTGGCAGTCGGAGAGCTCCGCTTCTCCGCGGGCGAGCTTTTCGGCGAACCCCGCGCAGCCCGAGCACCCGCAACCGCCGCAGTTGGCGCCCGCAAGATGGGAGAGCACGGCTTCCGTTTTTTCGTCGCCCTGCGTTTTGCAGAATTTGGTGACGAGGAGTATGCAGGCGGTGAGCACGACGGCGATCGCCGCGAATACGCCGAGCACGATTCCTACCTGCGCCCACTGTACGGGCGCGAGAATTGAACTGATCATATCTTCCTCCTCAAATCAGGGTAAAGACGTAGAACGCCATTGCCATAAAGCTTGCCGCGACCATCGTGATGGGGAATCCCTTCATGCATTTCGCGACGGGGAGCTTTTCGAGCCGCTCGCGCACGCCGCCCATGAGCACCATAGCGAGGGTAAAGCCGAGTCCCGCGCCCAACGCGTACAGCAGGGCGAATCCGAGGTTCATGGAAATCGCCCCGACGCCCGAGACGATCCCGCCCAGATCGCTTACGAGCACGAGCTCCGCCACGCCGAGAATGGCGCAGTTCGTCGTGATCAGCGGAAGGTAAATGCCCATCGTTTTGTAGAGCGCGGGCGAGAACTTTCCGATCAGCTTTTCGAGCATCTGCACGAGCGATGCGATGATAAAGATAAAGAAGATGATTTCGAGATACTCGATTTTCAGCGGCGCCAACACGAAGGTGTACAGCGGGTAGGTGACGAGGGTGGCGATCAGCATGACGAGGGTCACGGCGACGCCCATGGAAACCGCGCTCGACGTGCGCTTGGACACGCCGAGGAAGGGGCAGATGCCGAGGAACTTCACGAGAATGAAATTCTGCGAGAACGC
>JAETTR010000257.1 GCA_021768985.1 Bacillota bacterium | reverse complement strand
GGCGAAGTCGATAAGATTAAGCCCACGGTGCAGAGCGGAAAGGTTGTGTTTGAAACGGACGGCTTTTCGTGCTTTATTATTGCGCCCGACGATACGTCGAACGAGCCGATTAAAAAGCAAGTGAACGTCAGCATCAATATTTTGCCGCTTGCGGCTTACGGAACGCTAAAAGTAAACGACGTACTTTATAACGGCGCGGCAAGCTATAAAACCAAGCATACCGAGGGCGACAAAATAAAGGTGGAAGCGGTAGCGGCAAGCGGACACCATTTCGATTATTGGGGCGAGGACGAAGTGCTTTCGCGCGAGTCCGTATATGAATTCACCGTCGGCACGGAAGATATAAGTTTTGCGGCGAATTTTACCGCAGGACACGTTGTGGAGTATTCCGATATTACCGCCGACACGCACACGGAAAAGTGTAAATATTGCGACCATACCGCTACCGTCGAACACACGTTTTTAGGCGAGGAAATAACGCAGGAATCCACCTGTCAGCACGGGGGCGAAGTAAAGAGCGTTTGTGCGTGCGGTAAAATTCATACGGAAACTACGCCCGCAACCGATCACGTTTACATTGACGGAGTTTGCAAATGGTGTAGCAAACAGCAATTATACGTTCGCGTAAACGCAAACGGTGTAGCGAATCCCAAAGGCGCGTATATCAAAATGGGCAAGACCTATTGCGAACAGGTGCGCGACGGCAAACTTGAAAATGCGCTCATGGAAATAGCGGGCAGCCCTTATTTAACGAATTATGAGAATTGGACGCCGTTCGATTTCGGCAACGGCGATAGCGGCGAAAACGCAACCACATATTATTGCGACGTCGAATATAACGGTTTGCATTATCGCGGAGTTAATATCAAATCGAAGTTACGGAAGAATTTGCGAAAGAGTATGCTTTTATTGAAAGAGAAACGCAACTTGAAGAACCCGAAGCGCACAACTGCAAGCGGCTATGGAAGGCTTTCCGAAAACGGAAAGCCTTTTTTGCTTTTTCGCGGATTACATCCGCTACTGCGTCTACGGCTTGTGCCGCCTACGGCGGGACAGCAGTTCCAAACTAAAAGACACCCTGTGGGGTGTCTATTAGTTTGGTATTGATTGGGATTTGAATCGACAGGATAGAGAACGTCAAATGTTTTGGTCGAGAAGAAAATCGATTATATTTTTGTGAATAATTCCGTCGCCCGAAAAATCGTGTTTATCACCGGAAACGACGTATTTGGGGAAATTGTCCGAGACTTTTCTTAAAGGTCTGAATTCGCGTTCCACAACCGAGTCGTCGGCAAGCAGGTATGCAACCTGAATATAGATCTTCCGGCGGTCTTTCATGCAGATAAAGTCGATTTCGCATTCGCCGACTTTACCGACGTTGATTTCATACCCCCGAGAAAGCATTTCAAGGAAAACGACGTTTTCGTAAAGCTTATTATAATCGATCACGTCGGAGCTTTTGACGTTGTTGCGCAATCCCGGATCGGTAGCGTAATATTTTTCGCTGGTAGAAAGCAAAGCTTTTCCTTTCACGTCGTAACGCTGTGCGGTGATGACAACCATGGCGTTTTTGATTGCCGAAATATAATTCATGAGCGTGGCGACGGTCGTGTTGACTCCTTCCGATTTGAGTTTATTGCAAATGGAATTCGCGGAAAACGGATTGCCGGCGTTGTCGAGCAGAAACGCCGTAAGCCGTTTCAACAACTCGATGTCGGTTATTTTGTTGCGGGCGATGACATCTTTAATGACGATCGTATTGTAAACGTCGTCGAGATAGGAACGAACCGACTGATTGTCCTTCAAAAGAAACCGTTGCGGCAATCCGCCGAATTGAAGATAATCATCGAACAGTTCTTCTTTCGGATTGTTTACGGTCATTTCTCTGTAAAACTGCAAGCTTTCCGAAAAAGTAAACGGATATACGGTAAAGTGGACGTAACGACCCGCGATATACGTTGCGAGTTCGCCTGAAAGCATATTTGAGTTGGAGCCCGTCAGGTAAATATCGCAATCCAGATCGACGGTCAGAGAATTGATTACTTTCTGCCAATCCGTGACTTCCTGAATTTCGTCGAAAAAGAGATACAGGCGTTTGCCCTGAACTTCCTTGCTTTTATTAAGGATATGATCGTAAAGATTCTCTGCGTTCAAAAGCCGTCTGTTTGCAAACGATTCGAAGTTCAGATCGACAAGTTGACGTTCGGGCACGCCGTTGTTTGCAATGTGTTCCTTTATTTGCGAAAGAAGTACGGTTTTACCGCTTCGCCGTACGCCGATAATAACTTTAATCAGCGGTTGATCGATAAACGGAAATATTTTTTCGAGATATTTTGTGCGCTGTATCATAATTGAATTCCTTATTTTTGTTTGATTATAACATATAAATTAA
>JAETTR010000256.1 GCA_021768985.1 Bacillota bacterium | reverse complement strand
CGGGCGTAATCATGTCCGTTTTATGCGTACCCGAAGAAACGGCGTACAACAGGAACAACAGCAACAGCGGCAAGAGAATCGCCAAGCCGATAAACAGAAATTTGAGCGGCGAGGAGAGCTCGGGCACGAGCTTGTTGCCGTACTTTGCGTACTGCTTTAAAAACGCGCAGATAAAGAGCGCGAAAACGCCTGCCGCAAGTAATCCCACGGCAAGTATTTTTCCGATTCCGCTTGGCTTTTTCTCCTTTTTCAACGCGTTTGCACTCCTTATGTTTTAAGTTCACTTATCGGTTCACGAATTTCTTTACAGCCGGAACATCATTCCCGCTTTTCTTCCCCATTCTCCGCGGGCGGCGCTTCGGGCGCGCCCTTCTTCCCGGAGGGCTGTTTCGCCCAGAGCACCTCTTTGCGGATTTGCTTTTTGGTGATCTTCCACTGTTCTTTGAAAAACTTTTCGAACGCTGCGTACGATTCCTGCAATTCGAGAAACCGCTCGCGCGAAGCGTAATCCGTGCTCGGCGCGGTCAACCCCTGCCGAATGCGCATGCCGTCGAGCTCGCCGCGGATCAGCGCGGTTTCGCCCCGCAACTGCTCCATCTCCCTGCGGGAAACCGTCTCGTGCATTTCGAATTCGTTGCGGTATTTTTCTTCTATCTCGCGGGACTTTGCCTCGAACTCGCCCGTAAGCCTGCTCTCCGTTTCCGAAAGCTCTGCGATTTTCGCGTTCAGCGCGCACTCCTCTTCCAGACGGTCGGCTTCCGCCTCCTCGTATCTGCGGTTGAGCGCAGCGATCTCGTCCGAAAGCGCCGCCGCCTTCGCCTCGTATTCGCCGATCGTATCCTGAAGCTTCTGCGAAAACTCGACCTGCTGCGCGGTGAGCTTTTCCTCGTAATCCGAGCGCGTGCGCTCCATGTCCTGCGCGTGCTCCTCTTTCAGCGCGTTCATCTCGTACTCGTGGTCGCGCTTGAGCGCCGCCATGTCCTCGATATATTTCTGCTTCAAAAGGGCGATCTCCCGTTCCTTTTCTGCGACGAGTGCTTCGAGCTCTTCCACCTTGCGGTTCAGCTCGGCTTTTTCAAGGTTCAGTTCGTCGATCGTGCGGTTGAGCTTTTCCACCTCCGCGCGGATCTGGGCAAGCTCCTCGCTGTCCTTTTCGAGCATTCTGTTCCGCTCTTCCAGAAGAAGCATGTATTCTTCCATGGTCTTGTTCGATTCGAGCGCCCGCTTTTTTAGCCGCTTAATCCGTTCGGCGAGCTTTTTCGCCTCGGCTTCCTGCCGCCGCTTTTCCTCGGCGCGGTACTCCGTTTCGAGCACGCCCTCGATCTCGTTGCCGAATTTATAAGCCGTAAAAGCGGTCAGGTTCAGCGTTTCGGCGAGCTCGTCGGCAAGCTGTTCCCCGTAAGGCGCAAGGTCGCGCACGACCTCTTCGCAGGTATAGCCGTCTCCTTTGTAAGAGGCGATATAATCGTACAGAGCGAGCGCGTGTTTAAAGTTGTTGTTCATCTTCAACACGTTCGTCTTGACGATGGGCGGTTTGATCATGGGCGTCTTGGCGACCTGCTCCATCAGCTCGGTTGCAAGCAGGGACGACACAATGCTCTGGCAATCGCGGATGCGCCGAACGAGCGCGGCGGAGCCCTCGTCCGCGAGCGGGAAGGGATTATCCGTCCGCTTTTCGTACACCTTCGACCGAATGACGAGCGTGCGCTTTTTCGTGACGATCTCCTTGTTCACTTCCATATCGCCGATATAGGTGCGGCGCAGAATCTCGATCTTTTCCAGACGGTACTGAATGAAATCCCGAAGATAACAGAGCATCATATACAGAAATCTGTTTTCGTATACGGCGTAATCGCTCAGCTTCTCCGTCATGTACAGCTTATCGGGAATGATCCCGTCCGTTTCTTCCTCGGGCACGTGCGTGATCATTTCGCTGTGCTTGGCGAGATGCTCTACCGAATCCTTGGAAATGCGCTTGACCTTTTCAATGGGCACCACTTCGCCGTTGGTACGGATAAACTGCCGCTCTTCCTGCACCGCCTTTTCGACGTAGACGAGCCCCTCTTCGATCGCGGAGATCCAATCGGCTTCTATATGGCACAAATATTTGGTTGTCGTAAGCCGATCGCCGTCCGTGTTCGCCTGAAAGATCGCCCTCCTGTCCTTTTCGCAGGACGTGTTGTCCGCGGTCTCTTTGCGATATTCCCTGAACGCGCGATAATACGTATCCAGAACGCTCATAGAAGTTTGCTTCTCCGTTTTCCTTGAATTCGGTCTTTGTTATACGTTTTGTTCGATAAAGCGAATCTGTTCCTTGCACAGCGGGAGTTTGTCCTCCCCGAACAGTTCGTCCAGAAACGCGCACGTCTCGTCCGCCGTCTGCTTGACGTACACGG
>JAETTR010000255.1 GCA_021768985.1 Bacillota bacterium | reverse complement strand
TTCCCCTTCAAGATTTCATGTCAAGTTCCGACATTGATTGGCAACAATCGGTGGCGGAAATTGACGTTCAGTTATATAAAAAATACGGGTTGGACGAGAACGAAATATCCTTTATCGAATCGCACGTAAAGGAGATGAATTGATATGCGGGGAATTAAGATTAAAACAGCGGAGGCGGTAACGCCCATGATTTACGCCTACACTACGCCCGGCATTGTATATCACGACGGCTGGACGAAGATAGGCTATACCGAACGGGATGTTGATTTGCGCATTAAGGAGCAGACGCGCACGGCGAACATCGTAGCCCAAAAAGAATGGCAGGACGTTGCGATTTTTTCGGACGGCAAGACGCGCTTTACCGATAAAGAATTTCACGCTTACCTTACGAAAAACGACGTGGAGCGCAAGGAGCCGCAGCCCGACGACGAGGGCTGTCCCGAATGGTTTAAGATCAGCGGCGAAGATTCGCATTGGCTGTTTTTCAAATTCCGTTCGGACATGGGTATTATGCAGACGATCGGCGTCGTTCCCTACACCCTTCGTGCGGAACAAAAGAAAGCGGTTGAAGCGACTTGCGATTATTTTTCCGCAAATGATGAACCCGAATTTTTGTGGAACGCAAAGCCACGCTTCGGCAAGACGCTTTCCGCCTACGACCTGTGCAAACGCTTACGCGCGGAGAAGGTTTTAATCGTAACCAACCGTCCCGCAATCGCCAACTCTTGGTACGAGGATTACGTAAAGTTTTTGGGCACGGATTCGGGCTATTACTTTGTAAGCAACGCCGACGGACTGAAAACCCAAAAGTACGTTTTAACGCGCGAGCAATATTCCAAAACGATTCTTGCGGAGGACAATCCCAAGGGCTGTATCGAATTCGTTTCTCTGCAAGACTTGAAGGGATCTATTTACTTCGGCGGATTGCACGACAAGTTGGGTGAGGTTGCCGAGCTTGTGTGGGACGTTTTAATTATCGACGAAGCGCACGAGGGCGTTGATACATACAAAACGGACGTTGCGTTCGACCATATCAAGCGCAAATATACGCTTCACCTTTCGGGAACGCCATTTAAGGCGTTTGCAAATAATAAGTTCCCTTCGCAGGCGATATTTAATTGGACGTATGCCGACGAACAGGAGGCAAAACGGCGTTGGAGCGCGGCATCGGAGGAAGAAAACCCTTACGAAAATCTGCCGCAGCTCAATCTGTTCACGTACAAAATGTCGGATATCGTCAGGGAGCAGGTAGAACAGGGCGCAGACTTTGACGGCGACGGCGAAAAGGAAGCGTTTTGCTGGGATTTGAACGAGTTCTTTGAAACGAACGCAAGCGGAAAATTCGTTCACGAGGAAGCCATCGATAAATTTTTAGACGCCCTGACGACGCAGGAAAAGTTCCCCTTCTCTACGGACGAGCTACGCGGAGAATTGAAGCATACGCTTTGGCTTTTGAAATACGTAAGCAGCGCAAAGGCGCTTGCAAGAAAATTAAACGATTATCCGCGCTTTCAAGACTATAAAATCGTGTTGGCGGCGGGCGACGGAAAGCTCGACGAGGAAGGCGAAAGCAGCGACGATAAGGCGATCGACAGCAATATTAAAAATTCGCTTTTGAAAGTGAAGGACGCCATCAGAAATTACGACAAAACAATCACGCTTTCCGTCGGGCAGTTGACAACAGGCATTACCATTCCCGAATGGACGGGCGTTTTCATGCTCTCGAATATGCAGAGTCCCGCTCTCTACGTGCAGGCGGCGTTCCGTGCGCAGAATCCGTGCCTTTTTAATATCGGCGGCGTTCCGTATCGCAAGAAGAACGCATACGTATTCGATTTCGATCCCGCAAGAACGCTTCAAATCGTAGAAAAGTTCGCAAACGACCTGCACGCCGATACGGCAAACGGCATGGGCGATTCCGATTTACGGAAAGCGCACGTTCGGGAGCTTTTGAACTTCTTCCCCGTGTACGGCGAGGACGAAGGCGGCGAAATGATTGAGCTCGATGCGGAGAAGGTTTTATCCATTCCCCGTGCGATTCACGCAAAAGAAGTAGTACGTTGCGGGTTTATGAGCAATTTCCTCTTCCAGAACGTAGGAAGTATTTTTAACGCGCCGCAAGCCGTGCTTGATATTATCCAGCGCATGGAACCCGCCAAAGAACCCGTCGGCGTAAAGGAAACGACCAAAGGCGAATTAAATTTGAATGATGACGGCGAGGTGGAAATTCCCGAAGAACAGGTAATCGGGACGGCAAGCGAAATTTTCGGCGAAAAGCTGTACGGCGACATTCAGCAGGAGCTGATTGAAACGGTTACGCAAATTCAGGAGCAGCACGCGGAATCGCCTAAAAGAGATGATAAGCTCGAACGCTTGTTAGACGTTTTCCATACGAACATTA
>JAETTR010000254.1 GCA_021768985.1 Bacillota bacterium | reverse complement strand
GTTATTGTTGCTCAATGCCGATGCGACCGTAACGGTCTGCCATTCGAAAACACAGAATCTGAAAGAGATATGTGCGCAGGCGGATATTCTTGTGGCGGCGATCGGCAAACCGAATTTTGTGACGGCGGATATGGTGAAGGACGGCGCAGTCGTAATCGATGTCGGGATCAACCGTTTGTCCGACGGGAAGCTTTGCGGCGATGTGGATTTTGAAAACGTGAAAGAAAAGACGGCTTATATTACGCCTGTGCCGGGCGGAGTGGGACCTATGACGATCGCCATGTTGTTGACGAATACCGTAAATGCGGCGGAGAGGTCGGAAGGGTGAATTATCGCGACAAATACGAAGAATATCGCGGCTTTGCGGAAGAAATCTTGCGGGAAGCCGCGGAAAATATGGGGTGTCTGACGCCGATTTTGCAGGAAGGGATTTCCTATTCCTTGCTTGCGGGCGGAAAGCGGATTCGCCCCGTTCTGTTTCTGGCGATGCTTGAAGCGCTCGGCGGGGATTACCGTACGGAGAAAAATTTCCCCGTCGCGGTGGAGTGTATTCATACGTATTCGTTGATTCACGATGATCTCCCCGCTATGGATAACGATGATTTTCGTCGGGGAAAACCTTCCAACCATAAAGTGTACGGAGAGGCGCACGCCATACTTGCAGGCGATGGATTGCTTTCCTATGCGTTCGGAATTTTAATTGACGAATGCGCGCGCGGCGCGCGCGCCGTTGCCGCGGCAAAGACGCTTTCCCGTGCCGCAGGCGTGCGGGGCATGGTGGCGGGACAGTCCGCCGATTTGCTTTATTCGGGAAGACCGCTCGGAGAAGTCGGAGAGGAAGAGCTCCGCATGATCCATACGAATAAAACGGCGGAAATGATTTCCGCGCCCCTTGAAATGGCGGCGAATCTTGCGGGGAAACGGGAGGCGGAGGCGCGGGAGTTCGGGCTTGCGCTCGGTCTGCTGTTTCAGATTACCGACGATATTCTGGATGAGGTCGGGGAATCGGAAACGGTCGGGAAGACGCTCGGAAAGGATCGCGAGGAGGGAAAGCTGACTTGCGTGGGCTTATACGGGCTGGAGCGCGCGAACGCGCTTGCGGACGAATATGCGCTGTCTTGTCTGGAAACGTTGAAAAAAATCGATGGCGACGTGTCGTTTTTTGAGGAGCTCGTGCGGCGGGTGCGCGGCAGAAACCGTTAAGAGGACGATCGGGGAGCATGAAGAATTTATCCGTTGGGGAGCTTAATAGCGCTTCCCTTTCTCAATTAAAAAAACTTTGCGAGGAAATTCGGAAAGAGATTTTCGATACGGTGTCCGTTTGCGGCGGGCACCTTTCGTCCAATCTCGGTGCGGTGGAACTGACGGTGGCAATGCACCGCGCGTTTGATTTTCCGCGGGATAAGGTCGTGTTCGACGTCGGGCATCAGTGTTATCCGCATAAATTGCGTTCGGGGCGAGCGGAACGTTTCCGCACTCTGCGGCAGGAGGGCGGGCTCTCGGGCTTTCCCAAACGCGCGGAGAGCGAATACGATTGTTACGATACGGGTCATGCCGGAACCTCCGTTTCCGCGGCGCTCGGGATCGCAAAAGCACGGGATATCAAGGGGGAGGACTTTAACGTCATTGCGTTGATCGGAGACGGCTCTTTTAATAACGGTCTGATTTATGAAGCGTTAAACAGTCTGAAAATTCTCCGCACCAAAATTCTGATCGTATTGAACGACAACGGAATGTCGATTTCTCCGACGGTCGGTGGTGCGCACGAGATCTTGTCCGATCTGAAAGAAGGGGTTTCTTCCCGTGAAGAGATCCGGCTTTTCGAACAATTCGGATTGACCTATACTGGAATCTATAACGGAAACGATCTCGAAGAAACGCTGAACGGATTCGAGCGGGCAAAAGAGCTGTTAAAGACGGGGAGCGTGCTCATGCACGTGGTGACGAAAAAGGGGCAAGGCTATCCGTTTTGCGAAAGTGCGCCGTGCGAAACGCACGGAATCAGTCCCGATTCGAAAAGCGGAAAAGAATATTCTGCGGCGCTCGGAGAAGAACTGTGCGCGCTTGCGAAAAAGAACGGGAAGATTGTTGCGGTAACGGCGGCAATGACAGATTCGCTTGGGTTGCGCAGATTCTTTAATGAATATCCCGACCGGGCGTTTGACGTGGGGATTTGCGAAGAGCATGCCTCCGTGCTCTGCGCCGCGCTGGCGGAAGAGGGGTTAAAGCCCTATTATGCGATCTATTCTACCTTTTTGCAGCGCGCGTTCGACGAAATCATTCACGACGTTTGCGGACAGAATCTTCCCGTAACCTTTTGCATCGACCGTGCGGGCGTTACGGGGGCAGACGGGGAGACCCACCAGGGCGTTTTCGATTTGTCCTATTTATCCTTTATTCCGAA
>JAETTR010000253.1 GCA_021768985.1 Bacillota bacterium | reverse complement strand
TTATTGTTTCAGAAGATCCTTTTTCCTATACTTTTACCGCAGATGAAATCGTTTTGGAGGGGAATGAGATAAAATGCATTTCTTGCGGAGATTCGTTAAAGAGTGCGTATTTTGGCGTGAGGAAGATGCTCGGCGCGGAGAATCAGAACAACGGAATTCCGGCAAAAGAAATGTTTGAAAAACCGCAATACAATACGTGGATCGAAATGGAATGGGATTGTTCCGAGGAGAAAGTTTTGTCCTATGCGCGGGAGATTCTTGCGAACGGTTATCCTGCAGGCGTCCTTATAATCGACGATTGCTGGTGCCGTTCTTACGGCGACTGGGAATTCGACGCCGCACGTTTTCCTTCTCCCGCGAATATGGTGCGCGCGCTGCATGAGATGGGATTCCGCGTTATGCTGTGGTGTTGTCCGTTTATCAGTCCCGATACGGCGGTGTTCCGTGAATTGGAACAAACGGGCGCGCTTGTTCGTACAAAGAAGGGCGAGACGGCAATCTCGCATTGGTGGAACGGTTACAGCGCAGTGCTTGATTTGTCGAATCCTCTGGCAGTCGATTGGTTTCATCGGCAGACGCAACGGCTTATGTGCGATTACGGCATCGACGGGTTTAAGCTCGACGCTGCCGATCCGGAATATTACGGGGACGATTTCGTTTTCTTTGATAAAAGCGAGAAAGCCTTTCAGGCAAAACTGTGGGCCAAAATCGGGAAGGATTATCCTTTTAATGAACTGCGCGTCGGGTTGAATACCGGTTGGCTTCCCGTTGCCAACAGGTTGCGCGATAAGAATCATTCCTGGTCGGACGACGGGCTGAACACGCTTGTGCCCGACGGAATCGCAATGGGCTTGTGCGGATACCAATATCTCTGTCCCGACATGATAGGCGGCGGCATGGTTCCCGATTTTCACCGCGATGGATTTACCTTTGATACCGAATTGTTTGTGCGGTATTGTCAGGTTGCGGCGATGTTCCCAATGATGCAATTTTCCCGTGCGCCGTGGAAAGTTCTTTCAAAGGAGGAGCAGCAAATTTGTCTTGCCGCAGTTAAGTTGCATGAAAGTTTAAGCGGCTATATCGTGAAAACAGCGGAACAATGCTCTGTTTCGGGAGAGCCGATGTTGCGCAGTCTGGAATACTGTTATCCGCATAAGGGCTATGCCGAAGTTTGTGACGAGTTCTTGTTGGGAGACGATTTGCTTGTAGCACCGCAACTTACAAAGGGCGGAACGGAGCGCATAGTGGTTTTTCCCGAAGGAGAATGGGAGGATCTGCAAGGGAGATTTTATCGGGGAGGCGTGGTAACCATCTCAACTCCGTTGGATGTTATTCCCGTTTTCAGGAAAAAGCCGAAAGAAGCAATTTAAATTAAATCACGAGGCTGACTGCTTGCCGTACAGTTTATAGTCCGACAGCGGCAAGTCAACGGCGCAAGATAATACCCGCCGATTAACCTTTCGGGTTCGCTTGACTTTGGGCTCGGGATCGGTTATCATTTAGAAGACCACACAATCACAAAAGCGGGGCGAAGCAATGAAAATAACGGTCGTCAACGGAACGGAAAAACGGGGAATCACCTATAAACTCAAAGAACGGTTTTTACAGCATTTCGGGTCGGACGCCGAGATCACGGAGTTTTATTTGCCGAGAGACTGTCCCGCCTTTTGCGCGGGGTGCACGAGCTGTTTTATGCGCGGCGAGGAGACTTGCAAGGATTATGAATTCGTAAACGCGATCGAAAAATCGCTGTTGCAAGCCGATCTGATCGTGGTGACTTCTCCCGCCTACGTGATGCACGCCACGGGAGCGGTGAAAGCGCTATTGGATCACTTCGGTTACCGTTGGATGCCGCACAGACCCGCCGAAGAAATGTTCGGCAAACGCGCCGTCGTCATAACGCAATGTTTCGGCGCGGGCGCGAAGTCGGCGGCAAAGGATATCAGGCACAGCCTTTCCTGGTGGGGAATCTCCCGAATCGGAACGTTCGACGGCGCGCTCATGAGCGATATCGTATGGAACAACCTGCCCGAAAAGAAACGCAAAAAGCTGACGAAAAAAATCGACAAGCTCGCCCGAAAGTTCGCAAGGATCGATTATTCGAAGCCCGCCCGCACGAAGCCGATCACGAAAATCAAGTTTCGGCTTTGCCGTATGATCCAGAAGCGGATTCGCAAGAGCGGCGTTGCAAGTCTCGATAGCGAGTATTGGCGCGGGAAGGGTTGGCTCGATCGGAACCGCCCGTGGAAAAAACGGGGTTAACGCGATTCCGCTTTGGGAGCTCTGGAACGATCATGTTGTCGTCCTTTTAATTTTATTTAAAAAGACTCCCGAATGAATTATGCGGGAGTCTTTTCGTTTTATAGATCCGATTTCCGTTTATATAAAATCGGGGCATATTACAAACAAAAAAGATATTTTTAGTACATTTACCACAATAAAAATTTGTGAGATAATGAGAAC
>JAETTR010000252.1 GCA_021768985.1 Bacillota bacterium | reverse complement strand
TATGCTTGCGGTTGCTCGTGGAAGCTGTTCGATACGGACGAAAGCGGATTTAAAGAGGCGGAACGTATCTGCACACAAGCCGATATGATCGTGGCGTGCGTGGGCGAACACATGATGAACTCGGGCGAGGCTCATTCCCGTACCGACATCCGTATTCCCGAGATACAGCGCAAATTCATCATGCGGCTGCATGAACTCAAAAAACCGCTCGTGCTCGTCGTATTCGGCGGCAGACCGCTTGTATTGAGCGAGGTTGAGAAACTTGCCGACGCGATTTTATACGTTTGGCAGCCCGGCACGGAGGGCGGCAACGGGATTGCAAACCTGCTTTACGGCAAAGCAATTCCCTGCGGAAAGACGGTGATGAGCTTCCCGCGCTCGTCGGGGCAGTGCCCGATCTATTACAACTGTTTTTCGACGGGCAGACCTAAAAAACAGGATATGCCTTCGGTGTTGAGCGGCGAAGAATGGCGCACGGGCTACGACGACGAATATAATTCCCCGCTCTATCCCTTTGGCTACGGGCTGTCGTATACCGAGTTTTCGTATTCCGATTTGAAGCTGTCGGCGGCGAAGATGAAGCGCGGCGGAAAAATTACGGCGAGCGTCAACTTGAAAAACGTCGGAGGCAGGGACGGATACGAAACGGTGCAGTGGTATATCCGCGACCTGTTCGCTTCCGTCGTGCGTCCCGTAAAAGAACTGAAAGGGTACGAAAAAGTCTTTTTGAAAGCGGGAGAAGAGAGACGCGCATGTTTTGAAATCACCGAAGAAATGCTGAAATTTTATACGGACGGCGGGGAGTACGCGGCGGAAACGGGCGCGTTCGAGTTGTTCGCCGGCGGCAATTCCCGCGATTGTCTGAAAACAAACTTCGAGCTTGTTGATTGAGGTAAAGAATGAACAATGAAAGAAAGCTGCCTGCTTATCCGTTATTTGTAAAAGATCCGAATTATTCGCTGTGGAGCGTCACGGAGGAGCTGAACAAGAGCAACCCTCAGACCTGGTGGGGCGAAGAAAAACGGATTTACGGCTTTTTGAAAACGCACGGCAAGACGTATTGCTTTTTGGGAAGCGGCGCCGATTTCTCCGCCTGCGGCGTTCTGAACGCCGAGCAGACGGGATTGGAAGTCACGGCGTATACGACCGATTATATGTTCCGTGCGGGGCAAACAAAGCTCTCGGTAAAATTCGTTTCGCCTCTGCCGCCCGACGACGTGTCGCTGACCGCGATGCCCGTGTGCTATATGGAATACGAGATCGAGGGCGACGAGCACGCCGAACTTTCGCTTTTCGTCAGCCGCGACGTGGCAAGCAACGCTTGCAACCATGAGCGCGGCGTGCGCGGCGGCGTGATAAAATGCGACGGCTTCAAGAGCGCGTTTTTCGGGTTAAGTCGGCAACAGCCGCTTTCGAACAACGGCGATCTCATCGGCGCCGATTGGGGATATTGGTATCTGGCGGGCGAAGAGAGCTTTGTTCTCGACGAAACCGACCTCGCCGCCTATCTTACGGGCGGGATCAAACAGTTTACGAATGCAAGAGAAGAACGGTATCTCGGTACGTTCAATCACGCGCAAAAGGGCGTTGTATTGCTCGGTTTCGACGATATCGTTTCCATCGATTATTTTGGCGATTATCGCAAGGGACTGTATTTGCAGGACCATACGATTTTGAAAGCGTTGCAAACGGTATGGTGCGAATATCAACAAATAGACGAACGGCTTGTCGTCTTCGACGAGGACTTGAAAGAACGGGCGAAGCCTTTCGGAAAAGATTATTACGCGATCCTTTGCGCCGCATTGCGGCAGACCATGTCTGCGCACAAGCTTGTAAAAGACGGCGAAGGAAAGGTTTTATTTTTATCCAAAGAATGCGGTTCTAACGGCTGTATCGCCACGGTAGACGTAAGCTATCCGTCCGTGCCGCTGTTCTTGCTCTACAACACCGAGCTTATCAAGGGCATGATGCGCCCGATCGTGAAGTTCGCGCGGATGCCCGTCTGGAAATACGATTTCGCCCCGCACGACGCGGGCACTTATCCGCATTGCTGCGGACACGTATACGGGTTTAATCAGGATAAGAATCAATTTTTGGGCAATCTCATTCAAAAAAAGAACGAAGAGACCTGGTTTCCGTTTTACCTTTTCCCTGCCGATTATGACGTTTACGATTTGAAAGACCAGATGCCCGTCGAAGAATGCGCAAACTTACTCATTATGCAGTATGCTTGTTTTGTGCGCGACGGCGATATATCCTTCTTTGCGGAGAACTTCGATTTGGCGGAAAAGTGGGTGGAGTATCTCGTAAAGTACGGATTAAAGCCCGAAGAACAGCTTTGTACCGACGACTTTGCGGGGCATCTGAAAAACAATCTGAATCTTGCAATTAAGGCGACGGTGGGTATTGCCTGCTATGCCGAGCTCGTAAAGGCGGCGGGAAAAGCGGGGCTTGCGGACAAATACCGCAAAACTGCGGAAGC
>JAETTR010000251.1 GCA_021768985.1 Bacillota bacterium | reverse complement strand
CCAAGCACGACGGCGCGCTTCCCCGCCACGGAGATCTGATACCGCTTCAACAATTCCATCACGCCGAGGGGCGTGCAGGAAACCGTACCCGCTTTATTCAAGGCAAGCCGACCGATATTTTCGGCGCAGAACCCGTCCACGTCCTTTTCCGCGGGAATCGCCGCAAGCAATTCTTCCGCATTCAAATGCGCGGGAAGCGGCAACTGCACGAGGATCCCGTGCACGTTCCGATCCAACGCCAACGCGTTTACCAATTCAAGCGCTTCTTTTTGCGAAACGTGTTCAGGCAAATAATGGGCAAACGAACGAATGCCCGCATCTTCACAGCCCTTGATCTTATTCCGGACGTACACCTGCGACGCGGGATCCTGCCCCACGAGCACCACCGCAAGTCCGATTTTTTTGCCGTGCTTTTCCGCAAACGCTTCGGCGCGCGTTTTTAGTTCGGCGCGAACGCTCGCCGCCGTGGCCTTTCCGTCGATCAGAATCATTCGTTGATCACCCCCGCCAGCACGCCGTTTACAAAATCGGCGGACGTTTCCGTGGAATACTTGTGCGCCAAGGCCGCCGCTTCGCTCACGGAAACAACGGGCGGCACATCATCGCAATACTTGATTTCAGCAAGCGCGACAAGCATAATCGCCTTATCCACCGGATAAATACGATAGTCGGCAAACCTGCGCACCCGCTCGGCGAGCGTTTCGTTCAGTTCCGCGCGGTGCTCCGTAATGATTGCACACAGTTTTTCCGCGAACTCTCGGTCGTCGTCGTTCAGCTTTTCCTGACGGTAAGTCGCCGAACGAAACCCGCTCGTGCAATCGTCGTGAAAGAGCGTTGCAAACGTAATTTTGAAAACCGCCTCTCTTGCATTTTTTCTCATAGCTTCCTCTTTACGATAAATTCCCCTTCCCGTTTCGGGAAAGGGAATATTGTGTTCTTTCAGGCGTTTTTCGCCTCGTCCTCGGCGCGAACTTCTTCCGCGTGTTCGGGCGTTTCCTTATGTTCGGGAAACACAACGCCCTGCACGTGAACGTCTACCTTGGCGATTTTATACTTCGTCATTGCTTCAACCATCTGTTTGATCGTCTGCTGAATGCTGTAAGCGAGCTCGGGCACGTTATAACCGTAATGCGCGATTACTGAGATATCGACAAAAACCCCCTCTTTCTCGAAACAGAGCTTAATGCCGTTGCTCTTGGAAGGAACAAGCTCGATCCCTTCCGTTTCGCGCAGGCTGAGCACGACGATTCCACTTACGATATCCGAATTATAAGTGATTTTTCCCTTTTGTCCGTTGGGATTGTATTTTATGCTTGCCATAAAAAACTCCTTTACCGGACTATTATAGCACAACTTTTATGATTTTACTACTGTTTTTCTTAACTTTCTGCATAAACGGGCATAATTATAATATTTCCCTCGCGCACTTTCTGCTCCACCTCGAGCGCAAAGTGAATTTTCGTGAGCATGTCGGCGGTAAGTTCGTTCGAGTTGATGAAGATATTGATGTATTCCGAATCGCCGATGGCAACCGCCGCGTCGGAAAATCCCATCGCTTTCAGCACCGTCTCCATCACGAGCTCGTCTTCCATCAGCTCAACAAGCTCCTGCTTTCTCTGCACCGCGGCGATATACTCTTCGGTATCCGCAGTGTACGCTGCGATCACGCTGTCAAGCTGAACGAATTCTTCGCTGCGCGTCGTATTCCGTTCGGAACGATAGGTCGTGAAATAATTCACTTTTACGCTTGCGCCGGCGTCAACCGAAGGCGATCCCATACCCGCAAGTACAAAATTGAATACTGCGGTTACGGCAAGCAAGAGAACGAGTGTGGACATGAGTGCGATTTTCTTGGTGTTAGACATAAATTTATCTCCTTCTTTTTTATAAGTTTTCAAAAATTATGCGGGGTACACGAGTACCTTTTCGGGCGGGATCGCAAGCGCCGTTGCCGTCGCTTCGATTACCCGCATTCTTATGATAAACCCATCGGCGCCCTCGAACACGATCACTGCGCCGACAGGCGTTCCATCCTCTTCCGTAATCATCACCGTGGCGCCGTCAACCCCCTCTATTTTGGAAAGCAGGACGGAAATCCGCGTTTCCCGATCGGTCGGTTGATATACGTTACCCGCACCGACAGACGACGCACCGGTAAAAAATACCCGCCATACGGCAATCAGAAGCAGAAACGCGACAAGGCAAATCAACACGATCCGCACGGTTTTATTCCGAAAAAATTGTTTCAAATCCGCTTTTTTCATATAATCTCCGTATCGCATCCGAACCGATCTGTAACCTCTTCCCGTATTCGGGTCATAATATATATACGCTCTTCTTGTTCGCATATTCCGAAATCGGTAATTTTTATTCTGATTTTTTCTCTGGGGAATCCGTCGGAAATTCCGCGTTCCACCGATACCGCCGCTTCCACGCCGAACGATTCCTCTATATACGCCACGATTGCCGTTTCGTCCTCATCCTCGAGCA
>JAETTR010000250.1 GCA_021768985.1 Bacillota bacterium | reverse complement strand
CGGGAATATCTTTCGGCTCGGCTTCCGCTTTTTTGGGCTTGGGTTTCTCTTCGCCGTCTGGTGTGATCTCCGAATATTCCTCCCGCGCGTACAGATAACTGTCCCGATCGTCGTCCGGACGGGCAATCGCCGCCATCAACATGTCGTAATCGGGCAAATCTTCGAGCGAACCGAGTTTAAAACGCTTTAAGAACTCGTCGGTCGTGGCAAACAAAACGGGGCGACCGACCGCGTCCTTTCTGCCGCACGGATAAATGAGCTTCAATTCCAAAAGCGCGTTGACCGCATAATCGCTGTTCAATCCGCGAAGGATTTCGATTTCGGTACGGGTAATCGGCTGTTTATAGGCGATAATCGCCGCGCATTCGAGAATCGTGCGGGTCAGTTCCTTTTCGCGAATGGGATTCAGTACGGAAGCGACGCCCTCTTTATACGCGGGATTGGAACCGAGCTGCGCTTTTTTATTGAATTCGAGGAGCTGGATTCCGCCCTCTTCGCCGTATTTCTCTTTCAGCTCGGCAAGCGATTTTTTCACTTCGCCCATCGTTACGCCGAGCTTTTCCGCAATATCGGCAAGCGGCACGCTCTTACCCGAGGCAAACAAAATCGCTTCAATTATATTCGTCAATTTCTCCAAGGTCGTCGTCCTCCTTTCTGTCGGGGTTCAGCGCAATCGTAATTTCGCCGAACGCTTCTTCCTGTCTGACGCGCAGGTACTGATGTTTTAATAGCTCGAGCATCGCCTGAAACGTGGTCACGATTTCCGCTTTCGTAAAATCCTTCGTAAACAATTCTTCGAACCGTACCTGTTTGCTTTCTTCCAGACTTTCGAGAATAAACGTCATTTTCTGGCGGACGGTGAACTCGTCGCGCGGAATTTCCCGCACTTCCTCTTCCGCAAGCATGTTTTCCCGCTTGATCATAAGCGCCGAAAAAGCGGATACAAGCCCTTCGAGCGTGAGTCCTTCGAGCGAGAATACCGTTTTGGTTTCCCCAACGTCCTTATCCGGTTCTTTAAAGTAATAGCCGATCGTTTCCAGCTCTTTCAGCTTTTTCGTTTCCTCTTTAATCAGCTTAAATTCTTCGAGCGCACGAATGAGCTGCGCCTTGTCCTCTTCGATCTCCGCTTCGAGTTCGGGATCCTCTTCCAGATTCGGCACAAGCGCCTGCGCCTTGATTTTGATAATCGTTGCGGCAATGTTCAGATATTCGCTCACCTTGTCCACGTCGAGATAAGGAAGCCCGCGCATGTATTCCAGAAACTGCTCCGTTACCTGCGATACAAAAACGTCTTTGATTTCAATCTCTTCTTTGTTGATCAAAAACAAAAGCAAATCGAGCGGGCCTTCAAACCCGTCGAGCACCGTCGTGTAATCGACGACCGATTCGAAATTTTCACGATTTACCATGGAATCAACCCCCACAAAGCCCGTATCGGCCAGCCGAAAATATTCGTCGCAAACTTCATCACCCAACCGAGAATATCGAAATAGTCCATAATTCCGATTCCGAAGCGGACGAAGGTACTGCAAATAAAACTCTCCGCGATCAGTCCCAACAGAATATAGTATCCGTAATTGCGCAGAAAACGAAAGACCTTGCCTCTGCGGCGATTCAACGCGTCCACAATGCGGAATCCGTCTAACGGGTACAGCGGGAGCAAATTGAATACGCAGAAAGAAAGACTGTAAGCAAACAAAAAGTACGTAAAATCGGTAAGGAAATCGGTTAAAAGCAGAATATCGGACGGAAAATAATATACGACGGCGAGATAAATCGGATAAACGATGAACGCCGTGAGATAATTTACGATAATTCCCGCACTCGAAGTCAGAAAAAGTCCTCTCCGGTAATGCTTAAAATTCTCGGGGTTGATCGGCACGGGTTTCGCCCATCCGAATCCGACGACGGCAAAACAGAAAAGCCCGATCGGATCAAAGTGCCGAAGCGGATTTAACGTGAGCCGTCTGTTCCATTTCGGCGTCGGATCTCCGCATTTATAGGCAACCAACGCATGCGCGCATTCGTGCAAGGTCAGTACAATAACGACGGCGAGGAAGCTGACAACCAATCCGTAGAGATACCAGATAAAATCCATATCTGCAATTATAACAAAATATCCGGAAAAAAGCAAGCGTTATTTCAGCCGCAGCGGCAATACGTCGTTCCGGATCAAATCTTCGTAAGTCTGCGGCTTTACGATATATTCCGCCTTTCCGTCTTTCACGAGCACAACGGGCGGAATAAAGTTGCGGTTGTAATTCGAAGCCATTGAATAATTATACGCCCCGGTAGACAATACGGCGAGAATATCTCCCGTTTTCGCCTTCGGAAGATTAAAATTCGTTCCAATCAGATCACCGCTTTCGCAGCATTTTCCCGCAATCGCCACGCGTTCGCAGGGCGTTTCTCCCAAACGGTTTGCCAATACCGCGGTGTATTTCGATTGGTAGAGCGCATAGCGCGGATTTTCGAACATTCCGCCGTCCA
>JAETTR010000249.1 GCA_021768985.1 Bacillota bacterium | reverse complement strand
ATACGCCGTGGAAGAGCGGCGCGCCCGCCGGAAATATGAAGGTCGAAGATTTCAAACAAAAAATCGGGTTACCCGGCACGGAATTTTCCGTTTACGTTTTACGCGAGGAAACGATTTTAAGCGCCGAATCGGTTATGGATAACGGCGACGGCACTTATACGCAGACCTTCCATCTCGATACGTCGCCCGACAAAGCGCCGATGTATTATATGAACCAGATGATTTTCAAGGGCGGGCTTTCGGCTCCGCCCACGTTCGACTATATCACGGTGACATATACCTTCGATTCCGCGTGGCAGGTGCTCGTGTGCGAAGTGGAAGAAAAATATACGGCTACGAAGAAGGGAATCCCGTTGCCGGCAACCTGCGTTTCCACCTCCCGTACCGAATACGAATACGGCACGGACAGGGCGCACCATACTGCGTACGAATCTTATTTTAAAAATTATGTGGGCACGCCTGTGGTAGACGCGCCCGAAGAGAGCGGGCTTACCGCCGTCGAATGTCTCGGCGCGGCTTTTTCCGGCGTGCTCGCCGAACCGACTGTGTTCTCGCTGTCGCTCGATATCGGCGGCGTGAAGCTTGACGGCGCGGTTTACGTCGATATCGCGACTATGGACGTTCGCGCCCGTCTCGGCGAAATCGGCGTGTATTACGGTGATGACGGCGTATATCTTAGTTGGGGCGGAGTGAAACTCAAAACCACGGTCGAGGAGCTTACAGGGCTGATCGGGCGGTTTCTTCCTTCCGAAGGGAGCGGCGGTTCGTTCGAGTTAGATACCGATTCGCTTCTCGCCGAGCTCGTCAAGAACGATCTCGTGATCGAAGGGAACGTCGCTTCGCTCGCCGCCAATCTGAATTTGTTCGGAATCGAGCTTCCCATCGATTTCCGTTTTCTGATCGGAGAGGACTCCGTATCGCTCGGCGATGTAAACACGAGATTGGAGCTCGGCGGAATCTCCGTCGGGGCGACGCTTACTTTCGGGAACGAAGAAATCGCGGCGCTCACGCCGGAGGAAAAGGCGGAATTTATCGGGTTTGTGCCCTATGCGGAGAGTCTTGCCGAGATACTCGGCGCGGATACGCTCGGGGTGGACTTGGCTTATGCGGGCGAAGGATTCTCCGTCGGCGGAAAGATTAACGCAAGTGTCAAAGACGGAATCAGGGCCGCTGGTACGGTTTCGGTTTCCGTCGGGGAACAGTCGTTACCGCTTTCGTTCGGACTGGAAGAAAACGAATTGTATCTGAACCTTGCGGGAATCAAAGTCCGCGCGGGAGTCGAGGAGCTGATTTCGTTCGTTACGGATTTAATGGGCGCAAAGGGCGCTTCGCCTCAACTCGAATTCGATCTGACCCGCGTTTTAACTGTGGTGTTCTCGCCCGAATTTATCGCAAGTATTGCCGTGACCGAAGAGGACGACGGTTTGCAGATCGCTTTGAAGGGGACCGAACTGCTGAAATTATTCGGGTTCGGATTCGATCTCGGCGACGTGAAGTTATCTTTGGAAGCGGACGGTTTCTCGGCGAGCATGCTCGGCGCTTCCGTCAGAGTCGGCAAGGGCGAAGAGTTTGTCGTCGATCGGGAGGGCTATGCCGATGTTCTGCCTTACGCCAAGCAGTTGGTTGATCTGTTTACGGGGGAAGCGGTTGCGGTAAATGTGGATTACACGCAGGGCGATCTTGCCGTAAACGGGAATCTGACGGTAAACTTGAAGGAATTCGCCGTCGGCGGAACGATCGGGATTGCGTATCGGAATATTTCGGAAACGTTAAAGCTTGCGTACGTGAAAAACGAGGTATATCTTTCTGTCGGCGATTTGAAATTAAAGGCGAGCGTCGGGACGATCGTAAATCTTGTAGAAGAAATATTGTGCGAATCGCTTTCGCTTGATTTGGATACCGAAGAATTATTGCGCCAAATTTTTGCGCTTGACTTTGGTAAGTTTATTTCCTTGACCGAATCGGACGGAAAACTGAACGCGCTGATCAAGGGCACGGAGCTTTTGCAGGCGTTCGGAATGGATTTCGCGCTCGGCGACGTTGCGTTGCGCGTGGAAAACGGCAAGATTGTTGCGAGCGTGTGCGGCGCGCATGCGGAAATTGCCAAGGGTGAAAAATTCGTACCGGAAAATCTTTCTGATTATCTCGACCTCGCGCCCGTCGTTCCTTATGTCGGCACGTTGAAAGAGCTGTTCGCTTCGGAAACACTTCATGCCGATTTGACCTATTCGGATCAGGATTTTGCGGTGCGCGGCGGATTGGATCTTTCTTTCGTAAACGGAATCCGTATGTGCGGTTCGGTAAATGTCGCGATCAAAGAAAGTACGTTGAACCTTGGAATTGGTTACGAAAACGAAGTGCTTTATCTCGATCTTGCGGGCGTAAAAGTCAGCGGAAAGGTGAACGAACTGATTACTCTCGTAAAAGAGTTTTTGCCCGAATCGGAACAGAAAGTAACTCGATTCGATCTCGGGGCAATGCTTACAAAACTGCTTTCGGAAGAGAC
>JAETTR010000248.1 GCA_021768985.1 Bacillota bacterium | reverse complement strand
AAAAAAATCTGGCGTTAATTAACGCCAGACCCAAAAAGGTTTTAGGTTTCAAAAAACCACAAGATTTATTTGAACAATTTTTATCTGAGTGTTGCACTTAGTTTGACAATTCACTACGATTCTATTTGTTTTTCTTTTTCTTCATCTTTTTCGTCATGCCCAGAACGTCGGCAAGCTGTTTTCCCACGCCGATATTCAGCAACAGAAACAGAATCGTAAACACGGCGAGCGCAAGCGCCTGAAAGGACGGCGTAACGCTCACTCCGAAAAAGTTGAGATTGTATCCGAAATTCCCCGTAAGCGTTTCGATCAGTCCCGTTTCACCCCCGAGCGCGGGAATGGTGGACACATAGCGAGTCAGCTCCAGAATAGGCGTTTCCATAAAGCCGTAACGAAGAAGCGCACAACTGTACGTTCCGGGAATCAACCCGCAGATACCTTGCACCCACACCGGCAACATTCCGAGAGGCATATACGCGCCGATCAGAAACCCGATCGCGGTGGAGAACACCGCCACGACGCTCATCATCGTTGCCTCCGTTTTTACGAAAGAGCAGATGAACACCGTCATGAGCGTGGTCGTAACCGTAGAATAGAGCATGACCGCAAACACGGTGAGTACATTTGCAAAGCCGATAATGAATTCTCCCATCGCCGCCAGATAGATCAGGCAAACCAGAAAAAAGATAAAGCAAATGAGTGCGGTAACGATAAAATTGTAAAAAAAGTAACTTCCGATCAGCACGTTCTTATGAATGGGCGAGGAAGCAAAATCGCGGTTGACCCCTTTTTCTTTATCCTCTACGATAATCGTGTTCGCCTGCAAAGATACGGTGATCACGGAAAGCCCGATGATCCCGCTGATCATCCAGCTGTCGACAAGCGCTTCGGTCAGGTTCCAGAACTCGCGGTCAACGATCACGGTATCCATCGCATCGCGCATGTCCGGCTCGGCGAGCCCGATCTGCATAAGTGCGCTCTGGATACTCATGAGCTCCATATCCCGCAAAAAGAGAATGTACACCGCGAAGATAATCACGGGCACCAAAAGCGTATACATCACGCGGATCTTATTGCCGAAAAATACGAGCAGGTGGCGCTTGGTGAGTTGAAAAAAGATGTCGGCGTTCCGCGTTTTATTTTTCTCCATCTTCCCCCTCCTTCTCTTGCGATCTTCCACCCGTAACCGTCAGAAACACGTCATCCATCGTGCCCTTCACGATTTCGATGTCCTCCAAATAATCGTCGTATTTTGCGATCAGTTCCTTCGCGTCCTTCGTATCGCGGATCGCGATTTTATAAGCCGAATGCTCTTCATCGTACGAAAATTTTCTGCCTTCTGCCGCCAATGTTTTCTCCAGTTTTTCGTTCCTGCTACGGTAACAGACGATATTGTCGCTCGAATAGCGATTTTTCAGCTCGTTTGGCGTGCCGTGCGCGATGATATTCCCCTTGTCCATAATCACGACATCGGTGGCAAGCTCCGCCTCTTCGAGATAGTGCGTCGTTAAAAATACCGTCATACCCGTTTCCGTACGTATCTTATCGATAAGCGACCAAACCGTAAGGCGGGTTTTGGGATCGAGTCCCGTCGTCGGCTCATCCAGAATCAGAAGCTTGGGGCGGTGCACCATTGCCCGCGCAATATCCACCCGCCGCATCTGCCCGCCGCTCAGATTTTTTACGGGGCGATTCAAAATAGGTTCGAGTTCCAGAAGCCGAATGATATTTTCTACCGTGTGCTTCCGCTCCGCTCTGCTCATGGAGTAAAAGGAGGCGCGGATTTCGAGGTTCTGCTTTACCGTAAGTCCCAGATCGAGCACGCTCGTCTGGAACACGATCCCGATTTCGTTGCGAATTTTTGCGGATTCCTCGTCGAGATCATAACCGTTTACAAAGATCTTGCCCGCATCCTTTTTCAGAATAGAGCAGACGATATTGATCGTCGTGCTTTTTCCCGCGCCGTTGATTCCGAGAAAAGCGAACAGCGATCCCTTTTCGACCGTAAACGAGATATCGTTTACCGCCTTTACTTCGCCGTATGCTTTTTTCAATCCCTCGATTCGCAGGGCGTATTCCGTATGTTCCATCTTCGCCTTCCTAAATTAAATCGTACGAAGCGGCAATTTCGTCGAACTGCCGATAGATCTCGTCGAAATCGTGTATTTTTAATTTTTTGTGCACTTTCTCCCGCTCCGTCTGTTTGATATTGTAAACATGAAAGAATGGCAGCCATTTGATCCCGCGGCAAAAGTGTTTCAGCACCGTGTCCGGACGTATATGCCGCTGTTCGTTGAACCTTCTCGGTAAAAGCAGCTTTGCCGTCGCGCTTTTATTGAGCGCTTCTTGATCGCTGAACATCATTTTGCGGGTGACAACCCTGACGCAAGCCCGTTCGAACATGCCCGTTTCTCGGATCTTTTCGAGATTCAGATACATGACCCCGGAATTGAAATAATCCCGTCCGTAAAAATGCTTGCCCATGTGATCGCGCACAGCGGCAAACTCGTACTCCGAA
>JAETTR010000247.1 GCA_021768985.1 Bacillota bacterium | reverse complement strand
TGATGCTCCTATAAATTGGAATTTATCTTAATTACATTTTAACACGGGCACAATAAAAAAGCAAGGAAAGCGTTAAATTTCCTTGCTTTTTGCTTGAATGAGAGACGCCGCAAAAGCGGAGTTTATACATATTTTTCAAATCATTCTTACGCGGATGACTCCGGAAATGTTCTGGATCAGTTCGAGGCAGGAAGGGGTGGGCGCTTCGTCGAGGTCAAGGATCAAATAGGCGAATTCTCCCTTGCTGCTGTCCTGCATGTGCGCCACGTTGATTCCCTGCGAAGCGACGATCGCGAGGATTTTGGAAAGAATCTCTTTGACGTTCGCATGGTGCACGCAAACGCGCGCCTTGCTCGTGCGGGGCATACTCACGGCGGGGTAATTCACGCTGTTCGTGATATTCCCGTTTTCGAGATAATCGACGAGCTGTTTGCCCGCCATATACGCGCAGTTGTCCTCCGCTTCGGGCGTGCTCGCGCCGAGGTGGGGCACGCAGAGAATATTTTCTTTGTCGAGCAGGGTTTCGTCGGGGAAGTCGGTGATATAGCGGGAGACTTTGCCGCTTGCAACGGCTTCGACCATTTCCTCGCTTACGACGAGTTCGCCGCGCGCGTTATTGATGATCACGACGCCGTCTTTGCAGCTTTCCAGCGTCTTTCTGCCGATCATGCCCTTCGTGTCGGGGGTAAGGGGCACGTGCAGGGTGATATAGTCGCAGGTTTTAAAGATTTCGTTTAAATCCGTCGTGAACGCCACGCGGTGGTTGATGAGCCATGCGCTCTTCACGGAAATAAAGGGATCGTATCCCACGACGTTCATGCCGAGTTCGATCGCGGCGTTCGCAACCGTCGCGCCGATCGCGCCGAGCCCGACGACCCCCAGCCGTTTGCCGAGAATCTCCTGACCGACGAATTTGCTCTTGCCTTTTTCCACGAGCTTGGCGACGTCGGTTTTTCCCTTCAACGTCTGCGTCCAGTTCGCGCCGTCCACGATCTTTCTTCCGCCGAGGAAGAGTTCGCACAGAACGAGCTCCTTTACCGCGTTGGCGTTTGCGCCCGGCGTATTGAATACGACGATTCCCTTTTCGGTGCACTTCTGCACGGGAACGTTGTTGACGCCCGCGCCCGCGCGCGCGACGGCGAGCAGGTTCTTTTCGAGCGGGTAATCGTGCATGGCGAAGGAGCGGAGCATGATCCCGTCCGGATTCTGCACGTTCTCCGAATATTCGTAGCCCTTGAATACTTCATCGGCGACGGGGCTGATGGCGTTCAGTTTTAAAATTTTCACGTTACGCATTCTCCTTTTCGAATTTCTTCATGTATTCCACGAGCGTCTTGACGCCTTCCACGGGCATTGCGTTATAAATGGAAGCGCGCATACCGCCGACGAGACGGTGTCCTTTCAGCGAAACGAGTCCTTCCTTCGCCGCGCCCTTGATGAACGCGTCGTCGAGCTCTGCGCTCGGCGTGACGAAGGGCACGTTCATGATCGAACGGTATTTCTTCTCCACGCGGTTGGTATAGAAGGGGGAGTTGTCGATGAAATCGTACAGCAAGCCCGCCTTGTACTCGTTGATTTCGTTCATCGCCTTGATTCCGCCGAGCGCCTTCAAACGACGGAGCACGAGGGTCGCCACGTAAATGGAGAAGCAGGGCGGCGTATTGTAAAGACTGCCGTTCTTGTCCTGTACCTTCCACTTCAACATGGTGGGGCAGATCTCCAGAGGCGTTTCGATCAGCGAACGTTTCGCGATCACGATCGTAACGCCCGCGGGGGCAAGGTTCTTTTGCGCGCCCGCGTAAATGACGCCGAATTTATCGACGTCGATTTCGCGCGAGAGAATTTCGGACGACATATCGGCGACGAGCGGCGCTTCCGTTTCGGGGAACTCCGCATAGCGGGTACCGAAGATGGTATTGTTCGAGCAGATATGTACGTAGTCCGTTCCTTTGCGGAAGGGAATCGAGGCGAGATCGGGGATATAAGTATACGTTTTATCCTCGGACGAGGCGACGCAGACGGCGTCTCCGTAAATCTGACCCTCCTCGAACGCCTTTTTCGCGAAGTTTCCCGTCACGATATAATCCGCTTTGCAATGATGCATCAGATTGAGGGGAACGGCGGCAAATTGCGTGCTCGCTCCGCCCTGCACGAAGATAACTGCATAATCGTCGGATATATTCATAAGTTCGCGAAGGAGCGCTTCGCCCTCTTCGACGATGGCGGAAAACGCTTTGTTGCGGTGGGAGATCTCCGTAACGGACATTCCCGTGCCCGAAAAGTCAAGTAAATCCCGCTGCGCTTCCTCCAAAACTTCTAAAGGGAGGGTGGAAGGACCTGCCGAAAAGTTAAAAGCTCTCATAAAATGCTCCTTTAAAAAATGAATAATCGTATAATATATATTATATCCGTTTCAAAAGATTTTGACAAGCGTTTGCCGCGCGAAAAGGAAATTATTTCCCGAAATCGGAGAAAAGTTCGCTTTTAAAGCGCCGATTGCAAAAAAAGGTGAAAAAAGTATTTACTTTTT
>JAETTR010000246.1 GCA_021768985.1 Bacillota bacterium | reverse complement strand
TAAAGTAATCCATGCCGTCCTGCACGGACTCGTACCGGCGGAGATAATCTTCCGTCGCGCCGAGCAGATAACGGAACAACTGACGGGGGTGAGAGCCGTCCTTGTCCGCGTCGTCTTGTGGCAAAACGCCATCTTTGCCGTCGAAATAATACGCAAGCACGGCGGAAAACGTCGAAACCCGCATATTTTCGTCATCGAGCAAAATCGTGTAATCAAGCACGGGCAGAGCGTGCTCAGGGTCGGTATAGGTGGGACAAACGGACGTCAGGAACCCGAGCTGTACCGATTCGGGCGCCTCGTAAAACGCTTTCAGGAAGCCTTCTACTTCCGTCGGGTCGAACTGCGGTTTTCCGGAAGAGGGATCCCACGCGCTATCCCGCTCCATAATGTCGAAAAGGCGGTTCCACAAATCCTCGAACGTCTTATTTCCGTACATGCCGCCGCAGAAATCCGTATAGTTGATCTTCGTTTCCTCGATCATAGCTTCGAACGTTACCCCGCCGCCGTAATCGATGTTTTCGTACGCCCACCGAATGAGCCCATCGGTCGCCTTCAACGCTTCTTGCGTAGGCAGAACGTAACGCCGATACAGCCACATGAAGAAAGAGGTGTCGAACGATTGCATGTTCGAAATCTGATACAGATAATAATCGCATGCAGTCAGATACCCGTACATCCCGGCAATCTCTCCGGGCAGGTAAATACTCTTGATCACGTTCAGACCCCATGTGTCCCTGTTGGCAAAACAATGCTGATAGAACATATCCATCAAATCGTTTTTCGCGGAAACGCCCCGCCAATAGGACACCATATCGTACAGCGAGAAATCGCCGTAATTGCTTCCCTTGAATTTATTGGCGGCAATATAATCGAGCGAATCGTCCAAAGCCTTCTTGACCGTGTCGGTCGCAATGTTTTCCGGAGTCCACTGCGCGGGTACGTCCTGAAGCAGATCCATCAGATCCTGCGCGTATTCGATACCCGAAAGCACGTAATCGAAGATCGTCGCGTTATAGACCTCGTTTAAAAATTCGGAAATCTTCCGTTCTCCTTCGAGGGTGGTATCCGCAAAGTACGCGCTGATGTTCGAAAGAAGCTCTTCCATCGCACGGACGGGCGTATTGGTCTGCGAAAGTTTCGCATAAGTTGCCTGCGCCTGTTCGAGCGTGCATTGCACGAATTGCGCTTCGGTTGCGCCGTCCTGACGGGTAATGATAAACGTGTTTTTGAACGCTTCGATTTCATTTTCCCAAACGGTTTTCGCATAGACCGCAGCAACGCGCGCAACGCACTCCTGATCCGCTTCGGGAATCATCTCCTGTTCGAGCGAAGAAAGATTGAAATAGCTCTGCATCGCTTCGACCGCCGCTTTGCCCTGCGCGTCTGTAATTTCGGGCTGCGTAGTCGTCCAGTCGAGATCGTTCAGCTCCGACGCGCGGAGTTTCATGAGCGAAACGCCGCTGAACGTAATATAAATATCGAAGGTATGCGTGCCGACGTAGTTTACGGTAATCGTCTGTCTGAACGGGTTCCCCGCAAGGTTCTCGATCGTAGCCGCGCTCAGATCGTAGCCCGAGATCATATCTTCGGAAATCGGAACCTGTTTTTTCAACGAACCGTCCGCGTTTTCGAGCGCCAGATATCCGCCCGCGAGATCGATCCCCTCTTCATGGCTCAGATACGCGTTTTTGTTCGGTGAACGCAATGTTGCCTTTGCCGCCGCGAACACCTCCACGTCGAAGGTTCCGGTGTAATCCTCGCACTTCACGGTAACGGTCTTAATGCCCGCAGTCGAGGAATCGAATCCGGAAAGAGTCACTTTCGCGTCGGAAAGATCCACGGTAAAATCGGTGCCATCGTTCCGCGTGATCTTCAACCGCCCTACCTGCGTGTTCAGATTCTCGCCCACGAAATATTTTTCGGTATGGCGATCCACCGCGATCTGCGGTACGACCGTAACCTCGACCGTCGTTTCGAATCCCTTATATTCGATCGTAACGGACTGCTTGCCGAGCGTATTCTTGTCGTATCCCGTCACCTTTACGTCGGAGTCGACAAGCGAGATCTCCTCTGTTTTCCCATCGAAAACGACGGTGAGTTTCCCGCCCGAAAAATCGAGGTCCTGCCCCTGCACATAGGTGAGACGGGGCATTCCCGTCTGTCCGACGGAAATCTCGCTGATCTTCTTCCCGCCGCATGCGGCAAACGCCACGATCAGCGTGCAAATCACCGCGATCGTCAAAACAACAATGGTCAGCTTTTTAAACTTTTTCATACACTACTTCCTTTTGGGTTCCGATTTTATTCATTCCTCCGAAGGTTCCTCTTCGGTTGCTTCCAGCCATACGGCGTAAACGGTCGCGCCGTCCCTGATATTTCCGATCTCATCCGCAGCGAACTCCCCTGCCGCCGCGTTCGACGTACTCGCCCAGCCCGCGAACACATATCCTTCGCGCACGGGCTCGGACACCGTGTTCCGCTCGAACAGGTTGGAGACTCCGCTCTGCGTTTTCGTAAAGGAGATCACGTACC
>JAETTR010000245.1 GCA_021768985.1 Bacillota bacterium | reverse complement strand
AACAACAGGAAATTTCGACGGTACCGCGCTTACCGCACTCGCGAAAACGCAAAGCTATGCAAGTTTAAAAGCAATGGTTGCCGCGGCGGAGGGCGGCACGATCATTACGGGTGATAAGTTCGGAAATTTTACTTTAAAATTAGGTTCGTTTAATCATAAAACGACGGGCGCGAAAACCGATCTTGTCTGGCAGCCGACCTACCTTTCTACGGATAGCGACGGCAACGCGATTTTAACGCTTTGGTTGGCAAGTTCGGAATCAGCTAACACGAGTTCGAATCAGGAAATCAGTTGGTTTTCGGACGGAACCGAAAGTTATCGTGAATCTTCGGGAAAGATGAAACCGTTTAACGACGAAGGGGTGACTGCAAACGTAGAATCGAATACCTACGCCGGTAGTTATATCCGTTTCGCCATGGTAAAGGGGAATTATTTAAATTCCAACGGTTCCTGGAAGTTTGCAAACAGCTTTGGTGCTGCGATTCCCGATAATAAAACACATAGAGCATATTCGGGTACGCGTATAACACCGCCCGATGAATCGACTTTAACGAAATTCGATCAGTTTTACGACGATGGGATTTTCGGCAATTTTATCGTAAAACCGAGTAAAGTTGCCTGGCAAATGAGCGAAAATTCGTGGAAGAGCGATCCCGGATATTATTCGACCGCAAGTTATCCGAGAAACGCATATCCCAATCATTGGACGAATGATACGATCTGGCTCCCCGGTAGCGGAGAAGTGCAGGCGGGTCAGCTTTGGAATATGACGGCGGATCAGCTGAAATATCCGATCGCTACATGGACGCGTAGTGGTTCTTTCTCGCCTTCCGGTGTTTCTGAAAATGTGCATACTGTGAATACCATTCAACCGGACGGTTCGCATACGGGGCACGATGGCAGAGGACACATGGGTTCGAATTATTTGGCGGTTCGTCCTGCGTTTCACCTCAATCTTTCCAAGGTCGCGGAATTTATTGCCGAAACCCCCGAAGTTTCGACTACTTACACTTACAGCCGCACCGAACAGACGATTACGATCGATAACTTCGATACCGACCGCGTCAAGATTACCAACGTTCAGCGCACGGACGGAGACGGTACGGCGAACGTTGCGCCCAATTTCACCGAAACTTCGGTAAAGGTGACGGACGCGGGCGAATATACGATCACCTTCGAAACAAAGACGGGTACCGAAAACGGACAGTCCGGACATTATTATTTCGACGAAGTGGACACCACGCTCGACACGCCGGATACGCCGTATCAAGTCACGAAAAAATTTACCGTAAATAAGGCGACTCTGTTCGTGCCGAACTTCGGTACGGGAACCGCGAATACGAAAACGTACGACTCCACCACGCAGACTTTTACGGTGAACAGCTTCCCGAACGACACGTACGTGGATACGCCCGCATGGCCGCGCGATCCGATTTCGGTCACGTTTACGGACAAGGACAGCGGCGATCCGATTACGCCCGTCACGCGCAAGACGACGGACGGAAAATTCGAAGTGGATATCCGCAACGCGGGGAAATACGTCGCCAAATTCACGATCGCCGATCTTGCCAACTATGACTGGAACGACGGCACGAAAGACCCGAAGGAAGCGGACTTCATTATGAATCAGCGCACGCTCACGGTGACGGCGGACGCGGATTCCCCCGGCGGAATCTGGAGCTGGGCGGCGGACGAAACTTACAAGGCGACGTTAAAAATCGGGAACTTCGTTTCGGGCGATACCGTGCAACTGGAAATGGAAATTTCCGATTCGACGGGGTCCTCTACCTTCACGCCCGTGAAGAACGCGGACGGCACGGAATACACCTTTACGATCGACGAAAGCTGCTTCGGCGGCGCGTATATCCTCGGAAATTACAGCGTGGGCGTCACCTTCAAGGGCGGCGCGGACGACAGCAATTACGATCTGGAAACGCCCATGAAAGGGATCAGCCCGAGCGGGAAGATTCCCTTTGTGATCGGTGCGGCGGGCGCGGGCTTGCCCACGTACACCTGGCGGTACACCGAGTGGAGCGGAGTTGCGGGCGATCCCGAGGGCGCGTTCATGCCCATGCCCGCGGGGAATAAGCTCCAATACAAGGCACACGCTTCCACGGGGAAGGGCACCGTCTACACGATGCTCGTAGACACGACCAAATTTGCCGACGCGTTCATTGCGCTCGATGATTCGGTCTATACGGACGACGAGGGCAATCCCACGCCGTACAGCAACAATCAGGCGAGCGCGGCGGGCACGTATACCACCTACGTCGCCATTAAAACAACGGATTCCGAACACGCGTTCGCCGACGGAAGCAGTCAGGCGATCGTGCGGTTCGATTGGGAAATCGAGAAAGCGACGATTTCCGCGAACGATATCAAATGGTATTACACCGATGCGGCGGGCGTGCAACAGGAATATCACGCGGGCGATAAGCTCCCGTGGAAAAAGACCAATTACACGCTCACGCTTGCCAACCTCCCCGCGGGGGTAACCGTAAATCCAGGGGGGGGGTCCTATTTGGGGAACTCCGAGAA
>JAETTR010000244.1 GCA_021768985.1 Bacillota bacterium | reverse complement strand
AGCGGAAAAGATCTGTACGCGAACGCGATTCGCCCGTTTACCGAAGAGGAAACGGACAAGATGCTCGAAGCCGTGCTTGCCGAGCGCAAGAAGGGGCTTTCCGTCCGTCGGGCGATCATGAACGTTTCGGCGGGAGACGAAAAGCTGATGCTCCGTATGCAGAACAAATACCGCAATTTATTAAAAAAGCAACCCGAGCGCATTGCGAAGGCGGCGGAAGCGGCGGGAATCCCCGAAGAAAAGACCTTTTTACAGCGTAAGCTCGAACGGGAAATCGACGCGCTTTACGCGCGGTTGGCGGTGGATCTGCGGAATGAAAACAACCGTCTGCGCGAAGAATTGGAAAAATTACGCAAGGGCAAAGAGGAATAAGCGCGGAATACTTTCACAAACTGCCAAAGAACGGAGTAACACCGTTTGGAGGAATTATGGAAAAGATTTTTTGTCTCGGTTTGGTGTTCGGCGCGGTCGGCGGAGCGTTGCTCGTAGCGAACAGCTATAAGGCGCGTTCTCTTGTAAAAAAGAGTCAGGCGGAAGTCATGCAGAAGGTCGGTGAAATGATGGACGAACGCTTGCAGGCGCAGAGCGGCGACAGCCGGACGGAAGAAAAGAAATCGAAGAAGTAAGAAATACGGCGGGATTCCCGCCGTATTTTTTCATATTTGATTCTCTTGTTACGCCTCGCGACCGAGCACGAAATCGATTCTGCAATCGAATCCTTCGGCGATTTTAACGATATTATCGAGCGACGGCTGACGTTTTCCGTTCAGCCAATCGTAAAAACGGCTTTTCGAAATTTTTGCCGTTTTGCAAAATTTCGTCGGCGTGCATTGAAAACGAGATAACAAATATTTCAAGCGTTCTGCAAACGGAGGACGACTTCGGAAAGTCAAATTAAAATTTTCCGTTTCGCGACCCACCAAATAATCGACTGAACAGTGGTGATAATCCGCTATTGCGACGATTGCCTCTACGCTCGGTAAGCGTGATTCTTTTAAATAGTGCGTTATGCTCGCGATATTAAAATTCATTCTTCCCGCATATTCTTTTTGATTTAAGTTTTCTTCTTCAATGAGCTCTTTTAAGATAGCAGAAAAGTTCGACAAATTAACCATAAAATAGACTTTTTTTACAAAAATTATGCACCATTCTGTAAAACGATTTGTTTACATTTTACAGAGTGGTACACAATCATATTATCAAAAAAAGTATCTTTAAGGAACAAGAAGCTTGAAACCTCAAAAGCAACGGGTGAAATGGTGTTTACTTTTTCCGTTTTATATGTTATAATAAAAACATGGAAAAACAGATAGCCGCATTCGACATCGGGGATAAGCGCATCGGCGTGGCGTTCAGCGATCCGTTCGGGGAATACGCCGTGCCGGGCGATACCTATTTCCGCGTCGGAAATTTTTCGGACGACGTGCGCGCGGTGGCGCAGATCGCAAGGGCGCGCGGGGTCGGGCTGATCGTGTGCGGGCTTCCGCTCAACGCCGACGGCACCGAAAGCGTGCAGACGGAAAAGACGCGGCGGTTTGTAAACGCGCTGTCCGAGGTTTCGGAAGTTCCCGTCGTTTGCGAGGACGAGCGCTATACCACGCGGGAAGCGCGGCGGGATTTAACCGCAATCGGCATCAGCGTCAAAAAGGACAAACGCAAAAAAAACGTGGATTCGATTGCGGCGGCGTACATTTTAGAGGGCTATCTGGCAAAGAATCCGCGCGGAAGTTCAGTTTAACGGCGTTAGAAAAATGGTTGCCACGAGGAGGGGTCTCGACGGTGGTGAGGGAACTCACCGCCTCGGTCGTACTTTTTGCCAACAGTGGCAAAAAGTTTAGTTCATCTTGCGCGCACACCGCACTGCGGTGTACGCAGAATGCAAGATTCACCCCTCCGCTGCGGAACACAATTTGCCGCATACTTGCGGCTTTCAAAGGAAAGGTGAATTCGCGGGGAGTATAAGGTGAGCCCCTAAAAATCCCCGCGGAGAGGGTCGAGCACGGTGTTTTGCCAACAGCACGGTGCGCTGTTGGCTCCGTGCGAGTTGAGCATTTTTGCGATTGCGAGCAAAAATGCGTGACCGAGGCGACGAGTCTCAAAATAGTCGCCGAGAAATACTACTTCGCGTTTCACGCTCGTGCCGCGCAAGCGCGGGGTGAATCGAAGCCCGAAGTGCGGAGATCTCAGGGTTTCCCTTAAATCACGACGATTTGTTTTTTCAGCTAAAACCAAATCGTGTGAAGAAAATAAAAAGGAGTCGATTATGAAAGAAGAACGCAACGATTACGACGAGGAGAATAACATCGTAGAGCTCATTGACGAAGAGGGCAACACGATGAAGTTCGAGCACCTGATGACCTTCGAATACAAGGGCGAGTGGTACGCGGCGCTCACCCCCGTGCTTCCCCCCGAAGAGGCGGTAGAGGACGAGGGCGACGAGGTCGCCATGTAGCGGATTCCGGTCGAAGAGGACAACGAGCAGCTCTAAACGATCGAGGACGAAAAATTAATCGACGAAGTGTGCGCGGAGTTCTGATAGC
>JAETTR010000243.1 GCA_021768985.1 Bacillota bacterium | reverse complement strand
GTCGCCCGGAAAGGAATCCCATTTCGGACCGCCCACCGCGCCGAGCAGTACGGAGTCCGCGGCAAGACAGCGCTCCGCCGTATATTCGGGAAGGGGCGAGCCCGTTTCGTCGATCGCGCACCCGCCGATCAAAAGGGGCTCGAAGGTGAATTCGTGACCGAATTTTTCGGCGACTTTTTGCAGAACGGCGACGCCGCCCGCGGTGATTTCGGGTCCGATTCCGTCGCCCGCCAATAATGCGATATGTTTTTTCATAGACTAATTCCTTATTATTCACCGCTTTTCTTGCATGCTGATGCAACAAAAGCGCGTGATTTGAGAGAAACCATGATATCTCCGCACTTCGTGCTTCGATTCAAGTATTTCTCTCTGCGGCGCGCTTTTCGGGGCTCACAATCTATACGCGCCGCATTCACTCTTCCTTTGAAAGCCGTAAGCATACGGCAAATTGTGTCTCACAGCGGAGAGCAACTCTCCTCGTGAGAGTGATCGATTTTATTAAAACGGCGTTTGATACCTTACTTTTTCAGCGAGTTCATCAGTCCGCCTGCGGAGATGATCGCCTGAATGAAGGGCGGGAAGGGCTGCGCCCGATAGGTCTTGCCCGTCGTTTCGTTTGTAATCGTGCCTTCGGAGAGATCGCAGGATACGACGTCGCCCGCGCGGATTCCCGCAACGGCTTCCGGACATTCGAGAATGGGCAGTCCGATGTTGATCGCGTTGCGGTAGAAAATGCGCGCAAAGGTGTTCGCGATCACGAGGGAAACCCCGCAAGCCCGTATCGCGATCGGCGCATGCTCGCGCGAAGAACCGCAACCGAAGTTGTCCTTCGCCACAATGATATCGCCTTTTTCGACGCTTTTCACGAAGCTTGCGTCCGCGTCCTCCATACAGTGCGCCGCAAGCTCCTTTTCGTCGCTCGTGTTCAGATACCGCGCGGGAATGATCACGTCGGTATCCACGTTGTCGCCGAATATATGCGCCTTGCCTTTTACGTTCATTGCAACACCTCCGCCGTCGTCAGTTTTCCCGTTACCGCGCTCGCCGCGGCGGTGTAGGGGGAGGCGAGATAGATCTCGCTCGTGATATGCCCCATTCTGCCGAGGAAGTTGCGGTTTGTGGTGGAAACGCACCGCTCGCCGTCGGCAAGGATCCCCATGTGCCCGCCCAGACAGGGTCCGCAGGTCGGGGTGGATACGATCGCGCCCGCGCGGATAAAGATTTCGAGCAAGCCCTCTTTCAACGCTTGCAGATAGACTTCCTGCGTGGCGGGGATCACGATGCATCGCACGCCGTCTTTTACTTTTTTGCTTTTCAGAATCTCCGCCGCCTGACGCAGATCGGAAATTCTGCCGTTGGTGCAGGAACCGATTACGACCTGCTGAATCGCGATCTCCTCCCATTCCGTTCTGGTGTTCTCGGGCAGGTGGGGGAAGGCGACCGTCGGCTTCAATTTGCTTAAATCGATCGTAACGGTGCGCTCGTATTCCGCGTCGGGATCGGGCTCGTAAATTTTTATTTCGCGATGGAAACGGTTCTTCATGTAGGCAAGCGCGGTTTCGTCCACGGGGAAGATTCCGTTCTTCGCGCCCGCTTCGATCGCCATGTTGCATACGGTGAAGCGGTCGTCGATCGAGAGCGATTTCACGCCGTCGCCCGTAAATTCCATGGACTTGTAGAGCGCGCCGTCCACGCCGATCAGACCTATGATATGCAGGATCAGATCCTTGCCCGTAACGTAGTGCGGGAGCGCGCCGTTCAATTCGAACCGAATCGCGGCGGGCACCTTAAACCAGGCTTTGCCCGTCGCCATCGCCGCGGCGAGGTCGGTCGAGCCGACGCCCGTGGAGAACGCGCCGAGCGCGCCGTACGTGCAGGTGTGGCTGTCCGCGCCGATCACGCAGTCGCCCGCGCCGACGAGTCCCTGCTCGGGCAACAGCGCGTGTTCGATTCCCATATTGCCCACGTCGAAGAAGTGTTCGATCTCTTCCTGCCGCGCAAACTCGCGGGTGCATTTGACCTGACACGCCGACTTGATGTCCTTATTCGGGGTGAAGTGATCCATGACGAGCGCGACTTTGTCCTTATGTTTTACGCGTCCGTCGATCTTCTGTAATTCTTTGATCGCGACGGGCGCCGTAATGTCGTTGGCAAGCGCTAAATCGAGCTCCGCTTCTATGAGCTGCCCCGCTTCTACATAGGGCAATCCCGCGTGCGCCGCAAGAATTTTTTGTGTCATCGTCATGGGTTTCATGGCGCGGCTCCTTATCTTTATAATTTTCCGCAACGGTTTGACTTTTCCCGTCCGCGGTGGTATACTGAAATTAAGATGTTTGAATTTTTTTATCCGTTCGATCTGGCGTTTGCCCGATCGGGCAACGCGCTGCTCGAAAGCGCGGGGGCGTTCTTTACGCCCGTATTGCGCGGAATCACCTTTCTGGGCGAAATCGGCTGGGCGTTCGTGCTGGCGGCGCTTGTCATGTTGCTCTTCCGCCGCACCAGACGGGCGGGGGTCGCGGCGGTCATCGCGCTGTTGCTCGG
>JAETTR010000242.1 GCA_021768985.1 Bacillota bacterium | reverse complement strand
TCGATATTTATTATCTCAGATTCAAAATGCGGGTTAAATTCCGTTCCGAGGTGTCGGGGCGCGTGCCGCTCGCAATCGACATAGAGCAGAGCGAATATCAGAACCGAACGCTGAACATTCTTGAAATCGACACGGCGGAAGCGGATTCGGACGGATGGATTGAAAAAGAAATCGCAATTAAAATCGATAGGCTGGCACTGGAAAGCGGAAAGAGCATCGGATTTGTGTTCAAGAGCTTCCATTTGGATTGGTATCATATGGGTGCCGATTTGGAAATTTCGGACGTGTACTACACCGAAAGATAACAGGAGGAATCAGAATATGCGAAAAAGGAATATGCAGGGAGTGTTTGCGCTGTGTCTGTCGCTGTGTTTTACGGCGCCGCTCGTTGCGTGCGGCGGGAACGGTGACGAAGAAAAACCGTCGGGCGGGCAAGAAGTGCGTCACGTAGTGCTTGCCGATTTTGAGAGCTACGACGATATTTTCAACACGTCGCCCAATTTGGGAATTACTACTTTCGAGGGGCATTACACGCTTGCGTCGCTGTCCGATCGCGAAACGAAGGTTGAGCCGATTGTTGGAAACGACAGCTTGGAACTGTGCATAGAGGGTACGGTGGGAGAGCATTATGCGGGATACGATTACGACGCAGGAACACCCGCCCGCGTCTATTACGACGTGCGCAACAATACGAAAAATCAAGGGGATTGGGGATTCGATTGGAAATACGTTTGCGGTACGAGCGTTGACGTCTACAACGATAACGATTTTGATATTCGGGTTTCCATGTTGCATATGCGATACGGTTGGCTTCCTTGTAATTACGGCTCCGTTACCGTTCCCGCGAAGCAGAAAAAAACGTTGCAGGTAAATGTAAACCGTTATTTTATGCAGAAGGAAAATCAAAGAGACGTCGCTTTTGTTTCGATTGCGGTGGACTACGATAGGCAGGTTTTGGAGGACGGATCGCTGTATTATCCGAAGGCGTATGTTTATTTGGATAATATAGCGGTCGATGTGGACGAAACTCCTTTGTTCGATGCTTCCGGAAATGCAATCGTAACGAAGGAATTTTCGTCTGAAAACGAAATTTTGAATTTCGACGACGAGAGCGATTTGCGATTTATGCGCGAGTTGGGACAGCAGTATGTAAAAGAAAGCGATAACGTATGGCTGACGGAAAATTGGTATGAGGGGACGGGTTCTTCGTATTATTACAACACGGACGAAAGGTACGTACACGAGGGGAATCGCGGTTCGCTCGAATGGCGGATTAACCCTACTTATCAGGCGAAGTACAACTCTTCCGCTTACCGCTTCTTGACCGACAAGAATTACATGGAGCCGAATGCGCTTACGGGAATTACGGTTTGCAGCGATTACCTGAATTACGTCAATTTGGCGTATTTACAAAAGAGCGATGCTAAAATTAAGGTGGACGTATACAACGCCGCATCCTACGATAAAGAAGTCGCCTTCGGCATCCATGACAACAGCGGACTTGCAACGGCGGTGCAGTATGACTTTCCCTACGATTACGGTGCAATGTATTCCACGGATAAGTGGTTTCGGTTACCCGCCGGACAATGGACGACCCTCACATTTGACGACTTTTCGCATATCGATATCAGCAATGGTTTGGCGCGTCTGTGGCTTCTTACCTCCGTATTAGACGTAAACGAGGAAATCAGTTTTTATGTAAACAACTTGCGCGTGGAATACGCCGATAGCAATACGGAAAAAGAAGCGGTTTTGCAGAATAAGGAAACAAACGGCGGAACCCCCGTTGCAGACGAAAACGGATTGTACAAGGTTTATGCGTTGGACGACGCTCAAAATCTTGCCTCGCATATGGGAGGCAGAATGAACGGAATCGGCGTTTCGCTTGTGAATTTCGAGGACAAAACGGACAGGAACGGCAAATCGCTTGCGGTGAGTTCGGAAATGCGGAATGCGGGAATTACCGCAGGCATATTTATGCAGAATTACCGTGCGCTCGGGCGTATCGTATTGCAAAATCCACTCTCAACAAATTGGGATAAGCAGTACGAGCAGTTGTATTTTTACTTTTACAATGCGGGTTACGGCGCGGTGACGATAAACTTCAATAATTATGCGGTGCAAATTCCGGCAGGGCAAGGGTGGCAAAAAGTTGTGATTGCGCCCAAAACGGTCTCGGACGGTCAAACGGAAAAAATCGTTACCGATTATACGAAGATATCCTCGCTCGGGAAGGCGACCACGTTGAGCGGTATGATTGATTTAGAGGATTGCGTTGGTTCGTTTTTGATGTTTACGACGGAATCCGATAAATATTACGAGCAATTCGCAATGTCGGCGATTTACGGAATTCCGTATGAGACGGTATAAGGGGGCGTGAGTATGAAGAGAAGTATTATAAAGTTTTTTGTGTTGTTGACGGCGGTTTGTATGTGCCTTTGCGCGGGCTGTTCTTCTAATCGCGGTACGCAAGAGTTTTCGTTGAGCGAAACGGAAATCACCGTATTTACGGACGAGCAAGCGGTTCAGTTGAAAGTGCTAAA
>JAETTR010000241.1 GCA_021768985.1 Bacillota bacterium | reverse complement strand
TCATCTTTTTCCTCCTTATGCCGTAACGGCGATGCCACTGCCGTAAATAATGTGGTCGATTTCTAACGTAAAGTTAGATTATATGCCGTTTGCTCCCGTTCCGAAAGTCTGGTACCGATATCCGTCGCTTCTATCGGTTAGCGTTGAGGCATAAATTTCAAAGAAATCCGTTCCGCCGATTTTCTCGTTATTACCGTTGTAAATGCCGTCATTCTTCCATACGTACCAATTCCCGTCATAACCGAATTGCGTACTGCAAATACCGTCAAACACGCAAGGAACGGTTGTTTGTGCCGATAACTTCATCGACATACGCACGCTATTCATCGACGCCAACAAACCGATTTCGTAATTGCTTGTAAAGATTGCTTTCAATGTAATTTTACCGTATTTATCGGTTATTAACGCACTTGTGGCGTCATCGGTCATCAAGATATTTACATACTGTGTGCTTTCGCCATTCTTGTATATTGTGCGTTGTCCCGCTCCCGCGTCATTTCCCGGCCAAGTAAATCCAAACACCCACACACCGTCGTTGAAGCTGATAAATCCGTCTTGCAAACTGCTGTCCACAAATTGCATATAGGTGTAGGTTTCTTTTTCCGTTCCTTTATTGAGCGTAACGAATACTTCCCACACATCGTTTTTTGCAACGGTAAACTGCGTTTTATCCGTTTGTTCCACGCCGTTTTTAAGCACTTTGTCGTAGGTATACGTTACGTTTCCGATCGCGGAAAGATAGGTTGTATCTTGCGCCGTAATACCGCCGTTTCCGAGTGTAACTTGCGTATTCTCCGCAACAAACTGATCGGTCTTGCCATCCTTTTTGTTTACCACGACATAGTTCACAAAGGTCGGATCGCCGAAATCAGCCGAGAAAATAAAGCGATCGATTTCTAGCGTAAACGCGGTAACGCCGCTGTTCGGTGTGAATGTACTCGTATAAATTCCGTCGCCGCGATCTGATAAGCCTGCTCCGTAGAACTCAAAGAACTCGGTTCTGTCGCACAATTTATTACCCGAGCCGTCGTATACGCCGTTTGCCTTCCAAGTAGGATTAGGCATACTCACAAACGATAATCCGCATACGTCGCCTTGCGTATCGGCGCTTATCCGCATGGACACACGCACTTGCGGCATATTGCCATTTAAGATATGCACATTCATTTGATAGTAGCTTCGATATGTGGCGCGCACCGATTTTTTTCCGTATGCGTCGGTCACAATCTCTTGTGCGGAAATATCGTATAAATCGATTACACCGTTTGCCCAAGTGCCCCCTGCGGGCGATAGGAACAATTGGTTGTTGTTGGCATATACAACGTCCCATACACCGTCGTTTAGGCTGACAAAACCGCTCTTTAAGCCCTCGTCTGCAAACTGCATATAACTCTTTTGCTCGTTGCCCGCGTTGTCCGTCGCCGTAACAAACACTTCCCACACGTCGTTTTTCGCAACGGTAAACTGCGATACGCCCGTTTGTGCGCTACCATTTTTAAGCACTTTGTCGTAGGTAAGCGTAAACACATTCGAGTCGTCGGTCACGGTTAGATAATTGCCCATGCCCGAATTGCCAAGGGTAATTTGCGTTCCCACGACAATAAATTGATCGGTTTTACCGTCTTTTTTGGTCATTACGGGACGTAACGTATCAGGCACATTCACTTCCAATTGCGCCGCGGACGATTCGGTATAATATGCTTCTTCGGTTATCGCTTTTACATATACCGTAACCAAACCCATGGGTAACCCTTTGCAGTCGTACGAAAGCGCAGTCTGCCCCTCGCTCCAATCGCCGTCATCCACTTTTACTTGATAACCGGTTGCATGCTCAACGGCATTCCAACTTACCACAGCATTGTCTTGCGAAAGCACGGGCGCGGTAAGCGTAACGATGACCTCTATATCCTTTTGCGCCGCCGCGCTGTCATTGTAATTGCCGTTGCTATCCACTGCTTTTACAGAAACCGTGTATTTGCCCGCTACTGTTTCGGTGAGAGTGTAACTCCTTTCTGTTTGCGCATTGCTCCACGCTCCATCGTTTACTTTTACTTGATAGCCGGTGGCATTTTCAATCGCATTCCACGTTACCGTTTTACCGGTCAAGGTAAGATCGGGCGTGGCAAGCACAAGCGTAACTTGCACGATTTGCGACGCTTCTTCGCTCTCGGTATAAATCGACGAATCGGACACGGCTTTTACGACAATCGTATGCTCGCCCGCATTCGCGGTAAACGTATATACGCAAGCCGTCTGCTTCGTCCATTCGCCGTCGTCTACTTTAATCATATAACCGTCGGCGTGCGCTACCGCTTCCCAACGCACGGTGTTGGCGTCTACCGTAAGCACGGGCGCGGAAAGCCGCTCGGTGACCGTCACTGACGTTTGCCCTGCATCGCTGTTTGCATAATACATTTCGTTCGGCACGGCAACTACTTTTACCGTATATTCGCCGCCCGCCGTTTCGGTAAGAGTGTAACTTACGCCCGAAACTTCAATCCATTCGCCGTCATTGATTTGAACGCGATAACCTGCCGCACCGTCGA
>JAETTR010000240.1 GCA_021768985.1 Bacillota bacterium | reverse complement strand
CTGCGAACAAAAAAGCCGCAATCGCCAAGAAGATCGGCGCGTTCCGTTTTGCACGATTCTTTTCACCTATCATCATGATTCCTCCTGTGAAAAATTTTTGCCTTTCGGCTTAAACAATCCTTTTTGTTACATTTTTCCCTGCTCTCTACGAAAGCAGCTGTTTGATCGCTCTTGCCAACAACCGCAAAACCGCGGTCAACTTTTTCAGCACGGTAAAACAAGGCGGCTTGCACCACCTATACAGATTCATTTTACCACTTTTTATATGAAAATATCAATCCCTTTCAACAAAAAAACGGAAAAATCTTGTGAATTTTTTCCGTTTTATCACATTTTTTATAGTTTGCTCAATAGTTTGGGCGTATTTTGTCCGTTTTTCCGCCTTGCCCACCCCCGTAGACGGGGGTGGGTGGCGTTTTCGCAGAAAACGTCGGAAGGGGGTACCTTATTTACACCCCGCTGTCGCCGTAGTTGGAGAGCACGCGGGCGGAAGGATCGTTCACGTTGCATCCCTCCCATTCCTTGTTCGGCATCCAATAGCCGGGGATCATCTCCGCCTGACCCGCGTAGTATTTTTCGAATATCTCGCGGTACAACAGCGATTCCTTCGTGAACGGCTTGCAATAATACCCGTATTTTTGCGCGCGCTCCTCCCAATCATCGCCGTACAGCGTTTCGGCATACGCCTTTAAGTCGTCCACCATGGAGTGCCCCACCGCGTCCGAAAAAGCCGCCTTTTCGCGATACAAAATATGCTCGGGCAAATAGTCGCCCTCGAACGCGCGCCGCAACAAATACTTGCCCTTGCCGTAGCTGTTCAGTTTGAGCGCGGGGTCGATGCTCATGACGTACTCCACGAACGCCAGATCGCCGAAGGGTACCCGCGCCTCCAACGAGTTCACCGAAATACAGCGGTCCGCGCGCAGTACATCGTACGCGTGCAGTTCGCGAATCCGCTTTTCCGATTCCGCCTGAAACGCCGCCGCGGACGGCGCGAAATCGGTGTACTTATACCCGAACAGTTCGTCCGATATTTCGCCCGTCAGAAGCACGCGCACGTCGGTGGATTCGTGAATCTTTTTGCAAAGCAGGTACATTCCCATGCTCGCGCGCACGGTGGTAATGTCGTAGGTCGCAAGCGATTTTATGACGAATTCGAGCGAATCGAGCACCTCCTCTCGGGTCATGTATATTTCGGTGTGCTCGCTCCCGATGTAGTCGGCGACCTCTTTTGCGTACTTCAAATCGATCGCGTCCTTTTCCATGCCCACGGCGAAGGTGCGGATGGGCTTTTTCGAACGCTTCGCCGCAATCGCGCACACGAGCGACGAGTCGAGCCCGCCCGAGAGCAGGAAGCCCACGGGCGCGTCGGCATCCAGCCGCTTTTCCACGCCCGCAACGAGCTTTTCGCGTATGTTTTTGCAAATTTCGTCGAGCCCGCAGGAAACCTTTTTCTTCACCGCCGTCATGTCGCGGTAACGGTCGAACTTACCGCCCTTATAAGAGTGCCCCGGCGGAAAGGGCGTAATCTTTTTGCAGAGGGTCACGAGGTTCTTCGGTTCGCTCGCGAACGCAATATTCCCGCCCGCCGTATAACCGTAATATAAGGGACGGATGCCGATCGGGTCGCGCGCGGCGATGTATTCCCCCCGCGCGCCGTCGTAAATCACGCAGGCGAATTCCGCGTCGAGCCGCGAAAACAATTCCACTCCGTACTCCTCGTACATGGGGAGAAGAATCTCGCAATCGCTATCGGATACGAACTCGTAGCCTTTTTTTTCGAGCGCGGCGCGCTCCTTGCGGAAGCCGTATAGCTCGCCGTTGCACACGCAAAAGTTCTTTCCGCGCACGAAGGGTTGCATCCCCGCCGCGGTCAGTCCCATGATCGCAAGGCGATGGAAGCCGACGACTCCCTTCTCCGTTTCGTAAAAATCGCTCACGTCGGGTCCGCGCGAAAGCGTTTCATAAAACGCCTTTTCCGCTTCCTCCAAAGGGATATCCTTGCCCGTTAATACGAATATCGAACACATACCGCGCACCTCCGATTCGGGGTATAAAAAACGGCTACCCGCTCCGTTTCGTACGGATCGCATAGCCTGCATTTTGACTATTAAAGCAATTATAATGTATATTATACAATATGTCAAGCATTTTATACGGTTTTTTCTATCATTTATTCGTTCACGGCTCGGAGAGGAAGTCCTCGCGTTTCAAGCCCGTGCGGAGCTTTTCGAGCGCGCGTTTTTCGATGCGGGAAACGTACGAACGGGAAATCTTCATTTTCTGCGCGACCTCGCGCTGGGCGAGCGGTACCCCGCCCGCCAGGGCGTAGCGCATACAGATGATCTGCGTTTCGCGCTCGGTGAGAAGCTGGCGCACCGCCTTTAAAAATTTTTCCTGCATCAGCGACTGCTCCACGCTCCCGAACACTTTGTCCTCTTTCTCGAAGAGCAGGTCCATCAGCGTGAGCTCGTTGCCGTCCTTGTCGGTGCCCACGGGATCGGACAGGGAGAGCGTGCTCTTGTGCTTCTTGCCCGCGCGGATCAGCATC
>JAETTR010000239.1 GCA_021768985.1 Bacillota bacterium | reverse complement strand
ATTTTAAACAAGCTCTCCCCTTTCTTTGCGATCCTGTTTTCGGTCGTCATTCTCCGTGAAAATCCGACCATACCGGAAATTATTTTTACGCTGATCGCCTTCGCGGGCGCCATGTGCGTGGTAAATCCGCGGTTCGATGCGGAGATCCTTCCCGCGGTTGCGGGAGTCTGTTCGGGCGCGTGCGCGGGCTTCGCGTACACCTGCGTGCGCGTCCTCGCGTTAAAAGGCGAACGTAGTATCATAACGGTATTCGTATTCGCCGTCTTTTCTACGGTCGTCACCCTCCCGTTTATGCTTGCGACCTGGCAGCCCATGAGCCCGATGCAATTTCTCTATCTGATGCTCGCGGGTGCGGCGGCAACGGGCGGACAGTTCTTTATTACGGCGGCTTACCGACAGGCGCCCGCAAAGGAAATCGCCGTATTCGACTACGCGCAGGTCCTGTTTGCGGCGATCTTCGGGTTCCTGTTTCTCTCGCAGGTGCCCAAGACGCTGAGCGTCATCGGCTACGCGATCATCATCGGCGCCGCGGTCGGGAAATGGATCTACACGCTGTACCGCGCCAAACACCCGCACGAGACTCCGCCCAAGAGCGAATTCTCGCTCGGAAGCCCGCCGCAGATGGTGGAAGAAGAAAAAATCGACGAAAAAATACAAAACGACAACAGATAATCTCTTGAGTCGTCTTGATTTATCGCGAAAAACGTGATATAATATTGGTTACAAATGGAAAACGAAGAAACGCGCGAAACGGAGCAGTCGGATCGGACGGAGCAACCCGACTCCCCCGCGGAGCAACCCGCCCCGCAGGAGGAGGAAAAGACTCCGCCGAAAACGTCCCGCATTCCGCGATTAAAACCGAATAAAACAGATCCCGCGGAGGAAGCGGAGTTCCGCGCGCGGTACAACGCGGCGAAGGAAAAGGAATTCGAACAGCTTGCCAAGGAGATCGAAGAAAAGAACCGCCTCGACTCCAAAGCGAAAAACCGCAAATGGTGGATCAAGACGATCCTCATGCTCGTGCTAATCGCCGTTTCCGTCGTGATCATGTTCACCATGATCAACTACATTTCCGACGGCAACACGAAAAGCTTTCACGCCATGTTGAAGGGGTTTTCCTGGAAATATCTCTTGCTGTTCCTTGCCGCCGTGTTGCTGTTCATGGTTCTGGAAAGCTCGAAGTACGCGTATCTTCTGAAAATCTCCATGGGTCAGTTCCGCTTCCGGAACTCGATCAAGACGATGTTCCTCGGAAAGTACTACGACGGAATCACGCCGCTCGGCACGGGCGGACAACCCTTTCAGATCTACTATCTGCACAAGAAAAACGAGATCCCCGCGGGCGTTGCGACCGCAATTCCCCTCGTAAGATTTATCGTAAGCACCATCGTATTTTGTCTGATCGCTATCGTGCTGTTCGTACTCGTCGGCGTCAACAACTGGCTGGACGGCTGGGGCGGAAACTGGAACGGAGATATCGTGCTTTCCATCGCGATCATCTCCATGATTCTGAATTTTCTCGTGCCCATCGTAATGGTGTTCGTATCCCTCTTCCCCCGGCTCGGAAAAAAGATGATCGTGGCGATCGTGGGATTCCTGAATAAAATCCACCTCGTAAAGCATCGCTATCCGACCATGAAAAAATACGTGTACGAAGCGGGCGAATACAGACAGTCCATGAAGCTACTGTTTACGAAATGGTGGAAGCTTTTGCCCCTTGTGCTCATTTGCATCGTGGAAACGGCGGTGCATCTCTCCCTGCCCTTCCTCGCTCTTCTCACAATCGATTCCGCCGCTGTGGCGGGCGCGGACTATTTCATGCTGTGGCTGAAAACGTGCAGCTTCGCGATGATCTCCTTTTACGCGTCGTCGCTCGTGCCCACGCCGGGCAACAGCGGCGCGAGCGAAGCCATGACGGCGCTCGTATTCCTCGCGGTAACGGGAATCGAGAGCGTGCTCGGTTGGGTGATTCTGTTGTGGAGATTCGCAAACTATTATATCTACATTCTTTCGGGAATCGGCATCAGTATCTTCGAAATTATCCGCAGCGCAGTCCGCAAAAAACGCGCGGAACGGAAAAACGGAAAAGCGTAAAACGAAATAAAAAGACGGCGCAACCGCTTGAATGGTTGCGCCGTCTTTTATATTACAAATTCACAATCGTTGGCGTGGCTTTGCCGTTGTGCAACACGAGATAACAGTAGCTCGCGCCGCTGAACGCGCCCGCCGAACCTGGGTTGATACAGATCACTCCGTCGACCGTTTCGACCGCGGCGCGGTGAGTGTGTCCGTAGAGCGCGATCCCGCACCCGAGCTCTCTCGCGCGGGCGGCAAGCTTTTTCAGTCCGCTCTTGACCACGTACGCGTGTCCGTGGCAACAGAGCACGGAGAGCCCCTCCGCCTCGATCACCGTTTCATCGAGTCCGCGCGCAAAATCGCAGTTCCCTTTGCAAACGTACGTCTTTTCGGGATATTTTTCCGTAATCTCCCGCATATCGCCCGAACCGTCGCCGAGGTGCACGATATAGTCGTTCTCCGCAAAGAGCGGAAGGAGCT
>JAETTR010000238.1 GCA_021768985.1 Bacillota bacterium | reverse complement strand
CAGAATAACTACGGCGGCGCGGCGTTGTTTATGGAAAACAACACCACGTTCAACATGACGGGCGGGAGCATCTACAGCAACTCGATCACGAATACGACGTACAGCAGTGCGGGCGTATTGTATACTTATTACTATACGAACGTAAACATTCGGATTACGGGCGGTAGTATTTATAACAATTCGGCGATGAACGAATCGTTTGCGGGCGGGATTCATTTACGTAACAACGTAAATTTCGAGCTCGGCGGCAGCGCGCGCATTTACAATAACACGGCTGCGAGCGTTATGAAGAACGTCTACCACGAAACGAACGATAAAAAGTATCCGATCGTAGAGGATATCAAATCCGATTTCTACGTGGGAATTACCAAAGTCACCAACAACTACGAGAACACGGCGGGACTTGTCTTTACGGAAGGCTGGTACGAACACAGCAATGAATCTCCCGTCGGGAAGTTCTTTGCCGATTTACCCAATATGTACGAGGTCATCGCGGGCGGAGAGAGCACCGCCAAACGCGAAGCCGCCTTGTGGTGCGTGAATAACGCGAAGAACTGGAGCGAAGCAGTCGCGAAGAGTCAGAGCGACGGACAGGTGAAGCTTGTAAAACTTCGCTTTGCATGGACGGCGAATACGAGTTCGATCACGACTACGAGCTATGGTACGTCGTTGCAGGAGCAGTATTCCACGGGCTTCAACTACGGCGGACTGTACTTGCCGAGCAATGCAAAGATACGGCTCGACATGAACGGGTTCACCATTCACCGTAATTTATCGAGCAGTACGAAGCGCGCGTACGGCTGGGTCATTCAGACGCAGGGGCAGCTCGAAATCTTCGACAGTTCGGCGAATAAGACGGGCGTGATCCGCGGCGGATACTCCTCGAACACGGGCGGCGGGATCTATTTCTGCGGCGGCACGCTCTCGATCCACGACGTTTCGGTCAACAACAACTACGGCGCGTACGGCGGCGGGATCGATATCGCAGGCAATTACCGTTTAACGCTCGGCGGCGCGGTCAAGGTCTATAACAACTACGACTATACGCAGGGTTCGTCGCTCGTGCGCAATATCTACATGCGCAACGCCTCGTCGGTCATCAACATCGATTCGGAGCTTACGGGCGGACAGGTGTTCTCCGTATGGCGGTCGGGTCGCGGTATCTTTACCAACGGCTACGGAAAATATAACACGAAAGACGTAAAGACGGTGTTCAAGTCGGAGGACACGCCCAACTACGAAGTGGAACCGAACGGGGGCGGAGATACGTTAGAGGGCATGATGTGGTGTTACAGCAACATGCTCAATTGGTCGTACGCTTGCGCGGAGAGTCAGCGCAACGGCGGCGCGCAACAGTCCGTTACCCTCTATTCGAACTGGACGGCGGAAGCGAACAGCTCGTACGGCACGGCGTTCGGCACCGATTCGTATTACGTATGGGGCGCGATGTACGTGCCTTCCAACGTAAGCATTGTTCTTGACCTGAAGGGCTTTACGGTCAACCGCGGCTTGGGTAGCAGTACGAAACGCGAGTACGGCATGGTATTCCGCGTAGACGGAAAACTGACGATTATCGACAGTTCGGCGAACAATGCTGGTAAAATTACGGGCGGCTGGAACACGCGTACCGACTATTGGGGCGGCGGTGCGTTCGTCGTTTACAATACGGGTGAGTTGACCCTTCGCGGCGGGCAGGTAACGGCGAACCGCGGTCAGAACTACGGCGCGATTTCCGTACAGGGCAATTCCAAGCTCAATCTCGGCGGAAAGGCGCAGATTTATAACAACTACACGATTGCGGGCGCGAACTGCAATATCTATTTGCATAACACGACGAAGCAGTCGATCGGCGTGGTCGGCGAATTCACGGGCACCACGCTTACGAACGGACAGAAGTTCGGGGTGACCCGTCTCGGGAACGGTACGTTTACGACGGGATTCGAAAAGTACAATCCCGGACAGGAAGCGGAAACCTTCTTCTCTTCGGATAATTCCAACTATTTCGTATTTACCGACGAGGCGACGGGTGCGAAGGAAGCGGGGCTGATCAGCTACAACGCGGCGACGAACTGGGATTACGCGGTCAACACGAGTAAGGCGAACGGCGGCGCGCCGCAGACGGTGAAGCTGTATTCCACCTGGACGGGCGCGCAGAACAGCAGCACGGGGTTCGGGGTCACGAACAACCAGAGCGGCGGTTTGTATGTACCTGCGGGCGCGCACGTCATCCTCGATCTGAACGGCTATAACGTTCACCGCAATTATACATCGGCTTACAGCGGCGGCTGGGTGTTCTATATTCAGGGCACGCTGACGATACGGGATACGAAAAGTGAATCGGGCGGTCTGATCCGCGGCGGATTTAATTCAATGGGCTATTCCGCGGGCGGAATCCATATCGCAAGCGGCGGCACGGTGAACTTCGAGAACGGGCGATTGTACAACAACCGCTATCAGAATAACTACGGCGGCGCGGCGTTGTTTATGGAAAACAACACCACGTTCAACATGACGGGCGGGAGCATCTACAGCAACTCGATCACGAATACGACGTACAGCAG
>JAETTR010000237.1 GCA_021768985.1 Bacillota bacterium | reverse complement strand
GTGCGCCGCCTCTTTATTACCGATCTTGGAATAAAGACTCTCGTGCACGGAGAACATAGACTGGTTGTCGAGATACGCCGCCTCCGAAGAAAACGGATAGACGACGGCGGAATCCTTATGCAGATCGTAAACCGATTTGCCGAACGTGGTAAGCTTGGCGTAATCTCCTTCGGACATGGGATAATCGAGCGCCTTCACCGTATTCGTGCTCACCGTAAATTCGGCAAGCGATTCGTCCGTACAGCAGAAGCGGAGAAATTCTTTCGCAAGCTCCTGTTTGAAGTCCGCGATACTCGCCTTAATAAACCCGAGGGAATAGTGCGTGTCTACGATCGTGCTCTTCTGCCCGATCTTGTCTTTGCCCGTCTTCGGAAGCGGAAGCATGGCGAAGTTCCGGTTCTCCCGCGCATATTCCTGCCCGTAATAGTCCGCAATCGTCTTGATGCTGTCCTTCGCTTCGTTCTCCCACCAACAGCCCTCCACGATCATGGCAATCGGTTCGCCCTTGGGCGTGGATTCCAGAAAATCCTTCTGGGAGTCGGTATAGAGGTGGGACGGCGAAAAACAGATATTGTTGTAATACTCGGATTTTCGCACCAGACGCTCGAAAAAGGACAGCGCGTGATACTTGCCCTCGTCCGCCCATAAGAGATATGCGTTCTGCGGCGTGATTTCCACACCCTCTTCTCCGTACATGTAGGTATACGAACCGTCCGCGGCAACCGGATTGAGTATATTTTTCGCCGTGCCGCGGAAGGTGTAATTGAGCATAGTCTGTTCCAACCCCACGTCGTCCGCATAAAGCGCGTTGATTACCTTTTCGATATACGTATTATAGTACTGCCCCGGCCAGGTAATCGGCTTAATGTTGAGGCTCACCATCTCGTCGCATAAAATAAAAAATTCGTCGTAAGTTGCGGGCAATCCGTCGTCCGACGTGCCGTACTTCCCGTCCGGACCCGCGGACCGCTTATCCGTAGGATTTACAATGAGTTCCGACTGCGCGGAATCGGCGAAATAGAGGGAATATTTTTCAAACAGATCCACGTCGTAAACAATCCCGTTATATCCGGAATAATGCGGAATTCCGTAATATTTCCCGTCCGTAAAGTAATATCCCCGCTGTTCCGCCGTCATTTTATCCGCTATGCTTTCGGTTTCGCCGAACTCCGTAAGCGGTTCGGTAATTGCGTCCGTAATATCCAGCAGCAAACCGTCGCGGATATAATCGTAATAATACACGCTCTCATTAAAGAACACCTCGTTTATCGTATTATTCAAATTGGGGCGCAGGGAAATTCCGTCCGTCTTGGCAGGTGGCGCAATGATAATCTGTACGCCCGTTTTTCCCGTTTCGTAGCTCTCGTTTTTGAACGCTTCTTCAAAGCGTGTTTTCGCGGCGCGCAGCCAATCGCTTCCGAAGCCTCCCTCGAAATTCTGCACGTAAAGCTGCGTTTTCTGCGTGTCGATTTTTTCCGTTTGCTCCGCGCCCGAACAGCCTGCTATCAATCCGCACGCCATCGCCGCGGACAGAAGCCCCGAAATCATTTTTGTCGTTTTTTTCATCATTTTCCTCCTAATCGATTTTCAACACGGCACGCTTCAGCCACTCTTCGGCAATCAATTCGTGCCCCTTTTCCGTGGGATGCACTCCGTCGTAGGACAGTTCCGCGGGAGAAGTCTTACAGCACGCCTCGGCGAACAGTCCGTCTAACGGAACAAAGTCCGTTCCGTACTTCCGCGCGATCCGATTGACCGCCTGAATCTTCGGATTCAGATCCTTTCGGAATTTCCGTTTCTGCGGATCCGTATCGACTAAAAACGGCTGCAACAAAATAACGCGGTCGGTATATTGTTTCGCAAGCGCGAGAATCGCGTCCAAATTCTTCTCAAACACCCGACATGGCACGGGCGCGTTCGAATCGAATCTGCGCCAGGTGTCGTTTACCCCGATCAGAAGGGAAACCACCGTGGGACGAATTTCGTCCAGCTCCAATTCGAATCGGGAAAGAAGCTGCGCGGAGGTATCGCCGCCGACGCCGCGGTTATAACAGACGATTCCCGCTTCCGGCGCGGCGTGATGCAATTTTTCCGATATCGATTTGCTGTATCCCGCAAGAGAATATTGATCGCTCCGATCGCGCAAAGCGTCCGTAATCGAATCGCCGTTAAACAAAATAACGTCCTTTTTCCGCAAAAACATACCATTTCCCCAAAATTTAAAAGGATACTTCAAATATAACAGTTGATGTACCCTTTTTCACGCCCCAAATCTATGATATTTATGTCAAAAGTTACGATTTTTTCTTCCCGATTGCTCGGTAATATGTGTTCAAGCTTCCGAATCCGGACGACAATGCGGCGTATGTGACCGTCATATTTTTATTTTCCGTCATCAGCTTGTTCATTTTTTCGACTCTTAATTCATTGAGATATTCGCGGAAATGTTTTCCCGTCAAACGATTGAAGAGCATGGAAAAATAATTTTTCGTATAACCGAAATACGAGGACAGATCATCAAGCTTCAGATCCTCCATATAATGCGCGTCGAGATAGCTCAAAACTTCGGT
>JAETTR010000236.1 GCA_021768985.1 Bacillota bacterium | reverse complement strand
AAGCGTAATGCTGATACTGACTTTCAGTGGCTTCATAAGTGCTCCAAAAACATAATGTCATATTTTTGAAGATATTATACGATATTACACTGAATCAAATTGACAAATGCTATAAAACAATATAAAATAATATTATATAATATTGCAGGAGAAGATCATGGGCAAAACGACAGAGGAAGTATTTTTCGGCGGAAACGGGTTCTACGAAAATCTGGAAAAAAGCAAGAAGTATTTATCGTTAGAAGAAGAGTATCGGATGATCCGCGATGATCTCGAGGAAGAGGACGCGGAATTCGCCGCCACGCTCGAGGAGCTTCTGGATATTCATTCGGCTATGGCAATGGAACAGGCGTACGCCGCGTTTCGGGCGGGCATTCGCTTTTGTTTCGATCTTGCGCTCGAAAATATTCCCGATCTGAAAAAAACACCCGATTGACGGGTGTTTTTTCTATGATACGATGCCCGCAAGCAGATCGCTCATGTCGTACAAGCCGGCGGGTTTGCCGATCAGCCACGCCGCCGCCTTCAACGCGCCCGAAGCGAACACTTTGCGGCTTCGCGCCGAGTGCGAAAGGGTTACGATCTCATCCGTGCCCGCGAACATGACTTCGTGTTCGCCTACGATATTCCCGCCGCGCACGGCGTGGATTCCGATTTCGGAATTTTTCCTCGCGCCCGTCAGACCCTGCCGTCCGTAAAGGAATTCCTTTCCGTTGCCGAAGCCCTCGTTTACGCTTTGCGCGAGCATGAGCGCGGTGCCGGAGGGGGCGTCTTTTTTCTGGTTGTGGTGCCGTTCGATGATCTCCGCGTCGAAGTCGGAGAGCGCCGCCGCCGCCTTTTTCGCGAGGAGCTGTAACAGATTCACGCCGAGCGACAGATTGCCCGTTTTGAAAATCGGAATTTCTTTGGCAAACGAATCGATGAGCGCGAGATCGCAATCGGAATAGCCCGTCGCGGCGAGGAGAATGGGGAGCTTGTGCGCCTTGCAATAGTTCAGCCGTTCCGCAAGGTTTTCGGCGGACGAGAAATCGATGACGACTTCCGCTTGCTCGGCGACTTCGGCAAAAGAGGGGTATACGGGGAAGGGCATGGGGGAAGGGAAGCGGTCGACGCCGCACACGATCGTATCGCCCGTTTCGGCGCAGAGCTCGGTTACGTTTTTACCCATTCTGCCGCACGCGCCCAATAAAATGATTTTCATGCTTTCACCTCTAATCCGAACGTTATCATGGCGGAGATCAGCCGCTCCCGGTTGGCGGGTTCCAATCGCGTAAGCGGGGCGACGGGTTCGCCCGCGCGGAATCCGAGCAGGTTCATTCCCTCTTTGACGGGGATGGGGTTTACCTCGGTGAAGCACGCCTGCACGAGGGGAAGCAGTCGGTCGGAGAGGGCGTTCGCCTCGGCTAAATCGTTCGCTTCCACCGCGCGGGTCAGCGCCTTGACCGCCGCGGGCGCGATATTCGAAACGACGGAGATCACCGCCGTACCGCCCGCGCAGAGCACGGGAAGATTCAGCGCGTCCTCGCCCGAGTACAAATCGCACTTGCCGCGAATCCGCCGCGCCGTATCGAGTACCTGCGCCATGTTGCCGCTCGCTTCCTTGATTCCCGCGAGGTTGGGGAGATCGGCGAGCCGTTCCATCGTTTCGGGGAGCAGGTTCACGCCCGTGCGCGACGGCACGTTATAGCAGACGACGGGCACCGCGACCGCGTTGCAGATCGCTTCGTAATATTCGTACAGTCCGCGCTGGGTGCATTTATTATAGTAGGGCGTCACCGCCAGAACGCCGTCCGCGCCGAGGTCCTGCGCCTTTTTGCTCGCTTCGACGGCGCGCGCCGTGCTGTTACAGCCCGTGCCGATGACGATCTTTACCCGACCCGCCGCCTGTTTTACGGCAAAGCGCGTCAGCTCTTCTTTTTGTGCGTCGGACATGACGGAGGGTTCGCCCGTCGTGCCGAGCACCACGAGCGCGTCCGTACCGTTCCGAATCTGGTATTCCATCATTTCGCCGAACGACGCGAGATCGATGCTTCCGTTCCGGAAAGGGGTGATCATCGCCGTCGCGCTGCCTTTCAGAAAACCCGTCATAATTTATGCTCCTTTCACGAGAGAGTTCTCACTTATTCTATGAACCGATTGCAAAGAAACGTTAGTCGAAGTAGCCCTTCGCCGCAAGGAGCTCGGCAAGGAGCACCGCGCCGCCCGCCGCGCCGCGCAGGGTGTTGTGCGAAAGCCCGATAAATTTATAATCGTATACGCTGTCCTCGCGCAGACGGCCTGCGATCACCGCCATGCCGGTTTCGAGGTTGCGGTCGAGCGTGGGCTGCGGGCGGTTTTCCTCCTCGGTGTAGTGCGGAAATTGCTTGGGCGCGGAGGGGAGGGCGAGCTTTTGCGGTTCGCCCGCGAAGTCGCGCCATTCTTTTAAAATTTCTTCTTTGGAGGGCTTGCGCTCGAAGGACGCGAACACCGCCGCGGTGTGTCCGTCGGAAACGGGCACGCGCAGGCATTGCGCCGTAATCGCGGGAGCGGTCGCGTCGACGATCTTTCCGCCTTCGACCTTGCCCCAGATTTTCATGGGCTCG
>JAETTR010000235.1 GCA_021768985.1 Bacillota bacterium | reverse complement strand
CCCGTTCGGTTCTCCAGAACGCGGCTTCGGTGGCTTCCACCCTACTCACGACGGAATCGATCGTAACCGATATCCCCACCCCTCCCGCTCCCCCTGCTCCCGCAGGCGGCATGGACGGAATGTACTAATTTCACGCAAATAAAAAACGGGCTTTAAGCCCGTTTTTTATTTGCACCGTTTACTTTAAGATTTCCGAAACGATCCGATGCATTTCTTCCTCTTTTGCTTCCATTTCCGAAGCGAGCCTGATTTGCGTCCGCGCACGGACGAGGTTGTGATCCGCGTACTTCGTCGCAAAGTAAACGTCGCCCGAAAGATAATCCGCGAGAAAACGCATACCGCATTCCGCCGTCATCAGCCACGCGCCGTAGGGCAATAGCTCCGCTTCTCGCGGAGTGATACAGTCGCGCATTTCCCCCAAAAATCCGTTCGCATAGGCGCGGAACAGTTCGGGCGAAAAATGGACTTTGCTCAAATCCCGCTCGTCCTCCACCGCCGTGGACGCGCCGAACCGAATCGAATCCCCGAAATCGTACAGCATACTGCCCGGCATAATCGTATCGAAGTCGATAATCGCGCGCGCCTTCCCCGTCTGTGCGTCCATGAGAATGTTGTTCAGTTTGGTATCGTTGTGCGTTACGCGAAGCGGCACGCTTCCGTCCTGCAACGCCTTCACGATTTTACCGTAATCTTCGGCATGATCGAGGAAATAGGAAACCTCCCGCTCGCATTCCGCGCGTCGTTGGCAGACGTCCGCCTGTAACGCGGCTTTAAAATCGGCGAACCGCTTGGGCGTGTTGTGAAAATCCGGAATCGTTTCGGTGAGCTTTTCCGCATCATAACCGTCCAGAAACTTCATGAACTCGCCAAACGCCCTGCCCGACTCGGCAAAAATATCTTGACTTTCCGCCTTCTGATAACTGACCGTATCCTCGATAAAATCGTAAACGCGCCAGCAACCGTCACCCTTCCAATAAGAATCGCCCTTGCGCGTGGGAACGACGCGCAAGGTTTCCATATCGTGCGCCCGAAGATACTCGGTAACGCCGCAGACGTTACGCATTAACCCGTCGGAATCGGGAAAGACCCGCGTATTCATCTTTTGCAGAATATACCGCTTCCGATCCGTCGTTATGAGATACGTCGTGTTGATATGCCCTTCCCCGTAAGGGCGAACGTCCAGAAGATTCCCTTCGATCGCAAATTTCCCGATTGCGTTTTTGCTCTGCTCCAAGTTGTTTTCAGCCATATTTTTCTCCTTGTGTGTTGACATTCCGTCATAGCCATGATATAATTATATAGGTTTCGGATTTTCAATACAATAAGCTATATTGTTAATAATCTATAAATTCCGATACATTTTTGATGGAATATCCTGTTTACCACAAATTTCCGATTTCGGACAAATTACATCTGGATTCTCTGTACACCGCTTCGAGAAGACGGTTTGCAAGCGATTATGCCTATAAAGGCGAATCGCACGATTTTTACGAAATCGTATGCGTCGCCGACGGCAAAGCGGGCGTCACCGCGGGCAACGAAATATACATGCTCTCCGCAGGACAGATGATCGTCCACCCGCCCAACGAATTTCACAACCTTTGGTCGGACGGAGAGATTGCCGACATTATTATCTTTTCCTTCGGCACAACCGCCTTCCCCGACGCGGCGCACGGCGTGTTTACCCTCTCTCCCGAAGAGCTGTTCCGCATTCAGGAGCTTTTTGCGGAAGCGGAAAATACGCTTTCGATTGAAAACAACGAGGTCGTAGCCATTCTCGACGGGAAGGAAACGGAAGCCTCCCTGTTATTAAAAAAGCTTGAAATTTTTTTGCTCGATATCTTTTCGCATGCGCACGCAAACGAAACAGGTTACCGCAGCCGAAGCGCCGAGAACTATCTGCGCATTTTAAGCGCGATGGAAAGCCGGCTCAATTCCTCTCCTTCGGCGGAAGAGCTCGCCGCCGCGTGCAGCATCAGCGTACCGACGCTGGAAAAGACGGTACGCCGCTACGCGGGACAAGGCGCCATGAAGCACTTTTTGACCATGAAAATCAAACGCGCGAACAAGCTTTTGGAAGAAGGGCTCAGTGTAAAGGAAACGGCGTATTCGCTCGGATTTGCCGACCCGAACTACTTCTCCGCCGTTTTTAAACGGCACACCGGCTATTCGCCCACCCACTGGAAGGAGAACTGAAAAACCGATCCACATCAAAGAAGCGCGGACTTTCGTCCGCGCTTCTTTGCGCTCATACGCGATAAATTTTCATGCAATGTTGGGTCTTGCGGTTTTTCTCGGGCGGAAGCTGCATATAGTTCCCGTACTTTTGCGTTAAATACCGGTCGTAATCGGCAATCGTCAGTAGCTTTCTTCCTTCGAAATCGACTTCGACCGTATGATCGAACGATTCCCGCGGCATACAGTTTTTCGGTCTCCCCCAACTGCGCACGCCGACAATCTCGCTCGTTTCGTAAGGATACTTCAACGCCATGCGATTGAGCTTTTTTACGAAATGCGCCTGTCCGATACAAGCTACGATCAAGTACAGCCAGAAGCCGAAAATATAGAGCAGAAAGCCCCATTTGTTCTCTACGGTATACCACT
>JAETTR010000234.1 GCA_021768985.1 Bacillota bacterium | reverse complement strand
CCCGTCAGCGGTACGCTCTGGTTGATACAAACGGCGAAAGCGGTCCGATCGTCCGCAAAAGAAAACCGCGAACGCGCGAAGAACCCGAACGAATCGGACAACGTATTCGACTTATGATCCCTATTTTTCAATAATCTCGCCGTACGGCAAAGAACGCGTATAACGCGCGACGGTGAGCCGATTGCCGTCGCGATCGGTCGCCTCGTAGGTTTCGAACCAATCGGGATGGCGCAGCGCCTTGACGGCGATGTCGTCCCACACGTAGCACCCCTTCTCGCCCGAACGGAAGGTCAGCGCGCGGGAACGGTTTACGATCGCCCGCATCAGCCCGTCGCCCGCAACCCCGTGTTCCTGAATATTGAAAAGCTTGTTTCTGCACGTATCCATGGTAACGGCGACGTGCGGATATTTTTTTACCGTTTCGGCAAACGCGTTGCGGTCGAGCGCGTGATTGAATTCGTAGCCCTTGAAATTCGGCGCTTCCGCGATATTCCCGCCCATGAACACGAACTTCTTGCAGGTACCGCAGGCAAGGATACGGGGCACGAGCGTCATGGGTCCGAGGCTCAACAGCACGTATTCGCCCGAAAGACTTTTCAGCCATTCGGCAAACGGAAGGACGCGCACGCCGAATTCCGGACGCGGCGCGAAGAGATCCCCCATGCCGTCCTCCCCGTGGATCAGGTTCAGATACTCGCTCGGCTGGGCTTCCGCCGTCGTATCGACCACCGTCGTTTCCGGATAGAAAAACGGCAGATCGCCGAGCAGCTTTTTCGCGTTTTCCAAAGAAACTTCGCTCGGCACGTTCCCGCCGACCGCAACGAGCACGACTTCGGAATATCCGTCCTCTTTGGCGTGCATGAGCGCGTCGACCGTAGCCGCTGCGTCGTCCAGACCGTAATCGCAACACAAAATCAACTTCATAAGGTTCTCCTTCGGCATAATCCGAGTTTGAAATAGCTTCTCCCGTTTCGGAAGAAGCTATGCGTTTTACATGATATTATTCACCCAACGGGGGAAGAGCGTAACGTCGCGAATGTTTTCCATACCCGTGACGTACATGACGAATCGCTCGAACCCGAGCCCGAATCCGCTGTGCGGCACACTGCCGAACACGCGCAAATCGAGATACTGTTTGTAGGCGCTCATGTCCATATTCCGCACCTTCATGGCGGCGACGAGCTTGTCGTAATCCGCTTCGCGTTCGCTGCAACCGATGATTTCGCCGATCCCCGGCACGAGCAGATCGGTCGCGGCGACCGTCTTTCCGTCGGGGTTCTGCTTCATATAGAAGGACTTGATCTCTTTGGGATAATTAGTGACGAATACGGGTTTTTGGAACACGACCTCGGTCAGATACCGCTCGTGCTCCGTCTGCAAATCGCACCCCCATTCCACCGGATATTGGAATTTCACGTTCGCCTTTTTCAGCATTTCCACCGCGTCGGTGTAGTCGCAAACGGCAAACTTGCTCTCGATGACGTGGGTGAGTTTCTCTTTCAGTCCCTTTTCGACAAAGGCGTCGAAGAACGCGATTTCCTCCGCGCACTCGTCCATGACGGCTTTCATCACGTATTTGAGCATTTCTTCCGCAATCTCGATGATGTCGGGCAATTCCGCGAACGCAACCTCGGGCTCCACGTGCCAGAACTCAGCAAGGTGCTTGGTCGTATTGGAATTTTCCGCGCGGAAGGAAGGTCCGAACGTGTAGATTTTGGAGAACGCCATCGCCGCGACCTCGCCTTCGAGCTGACCGGAAACGGAAAGCCCCGCCTTCTGTCCGAAGAAATCGTTCTCGAAGTACTCCTTCTCGCTCTTCTCCTTCGCGCCGAACGGTTGGGTGGTAACGCGGAACATTTCGCCCGCGCCCTCGCAATCGCTCGCCGTGATGATCGGCGTGTTCATATAGTAATAGCGGTGATCATGGAAATAGCGGTGAATCGCCTGCGCCGCCACCGAACGCACGCGGAACACCGCGTTAAAGGTGTTCGTGCGGAGCCTTAAATGGGGAATCGTACGCAAAAAATCCAGCGTCGTGCGCTTCTTTTGAATGGGATATTCTGGCGGGCATTTGCCGAGGAGCTTCACCTCTTTGGCGTTGAGCTCCGCGCCCTCCCCCTTGAACGCCTTTACGACTTCGCCCGTAACGCATACCGAAGCGCCGTTTTTCGTGCACTCCGCGTCGATATTCAGCGCGTTTTTGTCGAGCACGACCTGCAAACGGGAAAAGCTCGTTCCGTCGGCAAGCTCGAGAAATCCGATCGCCGAAGAATCGCGGAAGGTGCGCACCCAACCGCAGACGACGACCGTTTTACCGAGCAAGCTTTTGTCGGTTAACACCTCGTAGATATCCGTATGTTTCATATAACACCTCGCAAAGATAAAGTTCGATTCTGATCAACAACCGCGGGAACCGCCGCCCCCGCCTCCGCCGCCCGAGGAACCGCCCGAACCTCCGCCGACGGAGCTACCGCCGCCGCCCGAAGCCCCGATCGCGTGCGACATGACGGAAAAACTCGAAACCGAGATCCCTTCCGCCCACGCGGGCGCGACGATATTCAGCGAACGGAACCGTTTTTCCACCTTCTTCGTAATGCCCATCACGAGGCAGAA
>JAETTR010000233.1 GCA_021768985.1 Bacillota bacterium | reverse complement strand
AACACCGCAACGCACACCGCGATCAGATTGTACCGGAATTTTTCCTTCATCTTTTACAGTATGCGCACAATCCCCGAAAATTTCGTTTTCGCCCGAGGAAAAAACCGTACGGATTTCTCCGTACGGTTCAACGCTTATAACAACAGGATAAAACAGCCGCCCTGCACCGAACGCGCGCGGAACGCGATTTGCGCCGCCGTTATGGTATTGTACCAATCTCCGAAGGGCACGCGGTCCTTCGATTCCTTTAAGAATTTATCGATCGCGGCGATCAATTTCTTCTGCTTTTCTTTGTCGTCGGTCAGCGCCGCCGCCCAGCAGATCCAGTCCGTTTTGGAATAGCTCTCGCGGGTGTCGAGCGGCACGCCGTACTCGTTCGCCCGCTGTAAGTAGCAGTCCACCTCCCGCTCGAGTACGGACTGCTCGAACAGCCCGAGCCTGAAGATTTTATCGAACGCGAAATTGTATTTCAGCGAGAACGTGCCGTCGTCCGAATCCCAGGTCAGCGGCAGATGCTTGAACTTCTCCCCGAACTTCGTGATTTCGCGGGCGAACTCCTCGGCGGTTTGGCGGTACTTCCGCGCGGGCGTTCCCGCCGCCTCGGACAGCTCCGCATACGCGGCAATGCCCACCGCCGCCTTGATCGCAAGATTCAGATTGTTTTTCAGATGCCCCGCGAAGTCGTCGGTGCACAGCTGATTCTCGGGTTTCAAGCCGAATTTCACGAGATACTCCACCCAGCTGTCGGCAAGCTCCCGATTCTCCGCGAAAAAGGCGATATCCCCGTCCGCGCGGTAGCACGCGAGCCACATAACGAGCAGATTCGCGCATTCCTCGACGGGCATCTGATACTTGATATCGTACGCGTCGAAGGAAGCGGGCAGCCCGTAAATCGGGAAATGCGTCTGCGCGAACTCGTTCTTCCACAGTGTTTTCTTCTCGGGATTCAGCCCGTACACCTGCCCGCAACAGGCGGGATAAGTGCCCGCGTCGTGCGGCGCGAAGTCGTACTTCCAAACGGGCATCTTCGCGAATTTCAGAACGGGGCGCATCATGCCCTTCACGAGCTCGGGATTGTACAGCAGATAGAGCGGCATGGACGGATAGCTCACGTCCACCGTCGCGATACAGCCGTTCGAACAGCACTCCTTGGAAAGGAACAGCAGCTTGCCGTCGGGATCGCGCGTCAGCAAATGCGCGGCGACGCTCTGGCGGAGCGAGGCGTACAGCACGTTGAGATACTCTTTCCCGAACGGCTTCGCCTGTTTTTGCAGTTTTTCGTCAAACGCGGCGAGCTTTCGGTCTATTTCGCCGTACGTATTCCGGACGGTCTGTAACCCGTCGAATATCGTATGCGTTTGCAGATACAGCCCTTTTAACGCCGTGCCGAAGTAATCGATGGAGTACGTTTCGTCGAAGCCGATCAGAATCGCGCCCTTGCCCGCGCCGTTCATTGCGGCGATCCAACGCTCCGCACCCGCGCCCGCGAACGATTTGAACCCGCCCGCAAGATAAGCGCAGAGCTCGCGGTCGTCGAGGAAATACGCCTTTTCCCCCGCGAGATACCAATATCCGCAGTCCGCGCTGACCGAATCGTCGTCGCAGGAGAACGGCAGCTGCCGCTTCAACCCGAGGAACGCGCTCTCGAACCCGCCGAGGGAAACGACGTCGCCCCGCACCTCGTTGTTCGCGTTGATTTTGAGATCGTTGAACGCAAGATTGCGGTTTGCAAATAAGGAAATTTCCGCCTTGGGATCTCCCGCGATCTCGTATTCCAGATAGCATACGGGCATGGAAATGAGCTCGTTGTCATCGGGAAGCAGAGGAGAAACGAACCGAAGGCGGAGCGTCGCTTCGCCCGCTTCGAATTCGTAATCCGTCGTGAAGGCGGTTACGCGCAAAGATTTTTGTTTCGCCTTGATTACGCCGCAGGAAGCAAACTCCTGCGAATCGCCCATGAAGCAGTACGTTTTGCCCTTGCTCTTTAAAAAACCGAACAGCTTTTTTTCGCCGCTCCAACGCCCGTCAGCTTGTTCGTCCGCCCACCAGACGTGCAGATTGCTCTCGTTTAAAAGCTCGCTCCCGCTCCAAAGGGAGAAGGACGGGTTTTTGACAAAGATCGGGTATGCAGATAAAATTCTCTCGTTCGCCATAAAAAAATCCTTAAAAACATATTGCGGGTGCTTCCCGCAATCCGCATTATATCTTGAATTCGCGCCCTTGTCAACCGCTTATGACGATATACAATTTTTATTTTAAACAGCCCCCTCCACCGCCTTTGGCGGAGCCACCCCCTTTTTTAAGGGGGTGAGCCTTGAATTGTTGTTGTTTTGCCACCCCCCGTCTACGGGGGTGGCTCTGAATCGTTGTTTTTTTGCCCACCCCCGTAGACGGGGGTGGGTGGCACGGCGTAGCCGTGACGGAAGGGGGTATATAATAAAAAAACCACCCGCGGGGGTGGTTTTTTGTTATGCTTCGCCAAATAAATAATTGATATAAAAGTCGATCCGTTCCGCGCCTAGCAACGTGGAGATATTCCAATAATATCGGTCCGAATCCACTTCACATTTTGCCATAATCGTGTTGCCGTCGTTTTCTTCCGTCACCGAATATATAACGCTGATTCCGTTTACCTGTC
>JAETTR010000232.1 GCA_021768985.1 Bacillota bacterium | reverse complement strand
GATCACTTCCACGTCGCGCGGGCTGAAACAGATAACCCCGCCGGGGTCGTAGGTTCCCGCCGCCCAATCCGCCTTGAATCTTTCAAGGTCGTGTTTGTACCTGGGGACCGGGTGGACCTGTTCGGAATAGTAAATTGCCATCATCATGCGTTCATCGTCCGGCGCGTCCCAATCTTCAAGGTGGTAACTGTCGTAATTGTCCCACTCCCAAAGGGACAGGCGGCAACGCACGCCGTCGAAATATTCCCCGGCCCGCTGTATGTTCTCGAAATCCCGGTATGTCATGCCCTGCCCGGCGCATTCCTCCCGGATTTGCTGAATCGTCTTGCCCGCCATGTGCAAGCGGCAAAGAACAACTTTCGGTTTGTATTCCATGCTATTTCCTCGCTTTCCTCAAAGGGCAATACCGCGGCGCTGTTTTCCCGTAGAACAATAGCGGCCCCGGTTGTTTACAGTCCGGGTGTTTGCAAAATGAAGCTTCCTGCGCGAATGCTCCGACGTGCGCGCTGGCCCCGTTTCCGTTCCGTTGGTATGTTTGAATCGACGCAAATTCACATTCCCGGCACTTCATTTCGGTTCCTCCCAATTCCACCAACCCTGTTGACCGCGGGCCGGAATCGGCTTGTCGAACATGACCGGGTTTCGGAGGACCCACGCGAACCGGCCCGGCGAATAGTCGCCCAGCGCCCGCTCCCGCTCTGTCAGCGTGTCCGCGATTTCCTCCACGGGGACGCAATCGACGATTTCCACGGTCCCGACAACCGCACCCAGCGGCAATACCGTTTCACCGTTTACTGCCCACAAAAGCCGCCAGAATTCGTCGGTTGAAAGATTCTTCGTCGCACGCTTTAGATTTGCGTTCCCGGCGTGGACCGCTACACGGCCCCGAATGCTTGTCCGCCGCGGGCGTGTTTCATAATGCTTTATCCCGGCAACGGTCGCGTATGCGTAAGGTTGATAAACTGTGTATGCTTTCACGGCTTGCCCTCCTTTTCTAAAATCTCCATGACTTCTTTTGCGTCCTGCCACCGCTTCACAAATTCACGTCGTAGCCTTTCACTGTACTTCAAAATTCGATATTCGTAATACTGCAAACGCCGATATACGCCGTCTGATAGTCTGATACAGTCAACATAGTTCGTCCCGTGGTGCAAAATCTCTTCCGAATCAACGCCGAATTTATCAATATATCTCTGCTCAAAATAAGAACGAATTACAAACATCGGTTCATAAAAGTGCATATATGACGGTATAATGATTTCCCCCGCCCGCGCATGACGCTTCTTTTCAACTTTTACGTCAATTCCGTTTTTCACTAAAATATCAAGCTTCACCGCATAACCTCCATTTCTTCAAAATAATTTCACCTGTTCCGCCCCGATTGCCTGCAAGTCGTCGAATCTAATTTGCGCCTGCGCGTTCTCCAGCCGCTCTGTTGCCGCCCTGCAATAGTCCGGGTCGATCTCAAATGCCAAGAAATCAAACCCCATTTCATGACAGGCGATACAGCTTGCCCCGCTCCCGGCGTGGGTGTCAAGAATCCGATCACCTGGCTGGGCGTAGTTCTGCAAAATCCACCGATACAGGCGGACCGGCTTTTGTGTCGGGTGAATCGTGTTCCCGTCCTGTTGGAGCGCGGCCCGGTTTATGACGACAACCCGCGTTGCACAATCGAACGACGAATAGGCAAGTTCACAATCAGACTGTGAAAGCCCGTGTTGTCCTTTGTCCCAAACCACCCAGCCCTTTGTCCCGCGGGTCAGCATAGGGGCGAAATAATTTCCGCCGAAAATGATTTGATTTTCCGACACGCGTTCCAACTCCCGGAAGTATTCAGGCGGCGGCGGTTCCCGGTCCCAGCCTTTCCGGGCGTGAAACTTTCGGTTGTGTTTCGGGTTGTTGTGCTTCCTCTCCCGCTGTCCGTCGTGTCCTATGCCATAAGGCGGGTCGCATATAGCAAGCTGAAAGAAATTGTCCGGTATTTCTTTCATCGCTTCCATGCAATCAAGGTTATAAATGCGGTTTAGGTCAAACACTGGTTATTCTCCGCCGCCGACGGACCGCAAGGCCAGCATTTTCTCCCGAACCAGCTTGTCAACCACCCGGCCCGGCGTTTTCTGCCCGCTGATCTGCATTAAGCGTTCAAGGTTGAACGCCGTTTGCGGTGTGACCCGGACCGTCACTTTCCGCGTTTTCTGTCTCTGCTTCTTCATGTCCTGAAAACCTCCGTTCTGCTTCGATATGGTCCATAATCAACCGGGCCGCGCCTTTGCTGTGCTTCCAGTCCAGAAAGAGAACCGCACCATTGAAGCGGACGCGGAACGGTTCAAGGTTTGCCGCCGTCACGTACTTTCGCCCGAAATGCTCTTTCATGTCCCGCCATATCACCCACGGGACAAAGAAAAAGTTGTTCCCGATTCCGGCGCATACGCCAGAAACTGCGCCGCGGTTTCGGTGGCGCTCCAGCGCGTCCTGCTGTTCTTCTGTCAGAACGTCCCGTTTCAGCCGGTCCGTCGTGGTGTACTTTGCTTCAAAGACGATGGAGCGCCCGCCCGCAAGGGTCCCTTGAAAATCCGGCTGTGCGGGGGCCGTGAACCGGCCCTTGAAAATCCCATCTTTCAACTTTTCCAGCACGCGG
>JAETTR010000231.1 GCA_021768985.1 Bacillota bacterium | reverse complement strand
TTCGGGCGACGCGGACATCGGGTTCTGCGGTCCCGAAGCGGCGCTGTACGTGCAGCTCGGCGGCTCAAAAGACCTGCCGACCGTATTCGGACTTCTGACCCAGCGTGACGGCTCCTTCCTCGTGTCGAGAAAGCCCGAACCCGATTTCAAATGGACGGATCTGAAAGGCAAAGAAATTCTTGCCGGCAGAAAAGGCGGCGTGCCCGCCATGACGTTCGAATACGTTCTGCGTGAAAATAATTTCACGGACGCAGAAATCAATCTGAATTTCGACGTGGCGTTTAATCTGATGACGGGCGCGTTCGAAGCGGGCACCGCGGACTACTGCACCATGTTCGAACCGACGGCTTCCGAGTACCAGGCGGCGGGCAAGGGTTATATCGTCGCGGCAGTCGGTGAAGCGGGCGGAGAAGTGCCCTATACGGCGTTCTCGGCGAAGCAGTCCTGGATCAAGAAGCACGGCGACGAAATGGACGGATTCCTGCGCGCCATGCTGAAAGCGGTCAAATACGCCCAGACGGAAAAGCCCGAAACCATCGCGCCCAATCTCGTCAAACACTTCCCCTCCACTTCCGTGGAATCGCTCGCCGTCAGCGTCAGAAGCTATCAGGGCATCAATGCCTGGAAGACGGATATGGCAATGACGGAAGCGAGCTTCAACCGTTTGCAGGACATCATCGAAAGCGCCGGAGAGCTCGAAAAACGGGGCAATTTCAGCGATCTCGTAGACAACTCTTACGTGAACAAAGTTTATAAAAATATGTAACAAATAAAACCACATTACGGAAGCAACTCTCATGAAAAAGGAAATACTGCGATTTACGGACGTGAAACTCATCTACCACACGAAGCACGGAGAAACAACGGCGGCGGAGAATTTGAATTTTGCCGTAAACGAAGGTGAATTCGTTGCGATCATCGGTCCTTCCGGTTGCGGAAAAACCACTCTGCTATCCCTTGCGGCGGGTCTTTTACAGCCCTCCGACGGAAGCGTGGAAAGCCGGGGCACGTTCGGATACATGTTGCAAAAAGACGAACTGTTCCCCTGGCGCACGGTGGAAAAAAATATTTTCCTGCCCCTTGAAATCAAGAAAATGAATACGCCCGAAAACCGCGAGCGGGCAATCAGACTTGCGGAAAAATACGGGCTGAAGGATTTTTTGAAGAGCTATCCCTTTCAGCTCTCGGGCGGAATGCGTCAGCGCGCCGCGCTGATCCGCACGCTTGCAACCGACCCCGACATCCTATTGCTCGACGAACCGTTTTCCGCGCTCGATTATCAAACAAGGCTGAACGTCTGCGAAGACGTTTCTTCGATCATTCGAAGCGAAGGAAAAACCGCGCTCCTGATTACGCACGATATTTCCGAAGCGATCTCGCTCGCCGATCGGGTGCTCGTATTGTCCGCCCGACCCGCGCATGTCAAATACGTGCACGAGCTCAACTTCGGAGAAATCAAAAACCCGCTCAAACGGCGGGAAAAGAGCGAATTTTCGGAATGGTTCGAAATACTCTGGAGGGAACTTAACGCATGAAACACGAAAGCTATTCGAAAGAACACGGCGTTTATTTGAGAAAACAACGCTTACACGCCGCCCTGGTATGGGGATTACGGCTCGGGCTCCTTGCGCTTTTACTGGGATTCTGGGAGCTTTCCACCGCATGCGGATGGGTCGATCCGTTTATCATGAGCTCGCCCTCCCGCATCGGCAAAACGATCGCTTCCCTCTACAATGACGGATCTCTTTTCTATCACGTCGGAATCACGCTGGGGGAAACGCTGATAGGATTCGTGATCGCCGTCGGGTTGGGCGTCGTAATCGCGCTCGCGCTATGGTGGAGCGATACGCTGTGCAAGGTGCTCGAACCCTACATCGTCGTGCTCAACGCACTGCCGAAAATTGCGCTCGGTCCGCTGATTATTATCTGGTTCGGCACGGGCAGCAAAGCGATTATCTTCATGACGGTTCTCGTCGGGATCATCGTTTCGACCATGCACATGCTCTCGGCGTTCCTCGCGACGAACAAAAACAAAATTCTGTTACTGCGTTCCATGGGAGCGACCAAGTTTCAGATTTTGCGAAAGCTTGTCATTCCCTCCGCCCGCCCCTCGTTTATTTCCATGCTGAAAGTCAACGTGGGAATGGCTTGGATCGGTTCGATTATGGGCGAATACATCGTTTCCCGCGCCGGGCTCGGTTATCTCATAGTATACGGCGGGCAGGTGTTTAAGCTCGACCTCGTAATGAGCGCGACCTGCATTCTCTGTCTGCTTGCCGCGGGAATGTATTTTCTCGTGGTGCTTCTCGAAAAAATACTCATTAAGAATACAGAGCGCTGACACGGTTATACCGAAGACGCCGAGCACGGGGTAAAGAAAGCGTACGATCCCCGCCAGCCCGAAACGCGAAAGCGCAAACGCCGCAAGGAGAACAATTCCCTTTGCGGCGTACTTTTTTTTACCGCGGAACCCGTCGCAAAGCCGTAACGGCGGATAGATTGCGGAAGCGAGCGACGTGAGAATCGCACAGCTTGCAGCAACGAAAAAAAGCCGTCTGCCCCGCATGACATACAAAAACGGCATAGCGGCACCGAGCGCGCCTTCTCCCGCGGCCTGTACGGACGACAGAATGCATAATGCG
>JAETTR010000230.1 GCA_021768985.1 Bacillota bacterium | reverse complement strand
TTTACCACGATCACGGCGCTTTTCCGCGCCTACGATAGCTGGGCGGAGAGCGTCGCCGATCATTCGGCTTTGCTGACCGGCGCGGCACGGTATAAAGCCGTTATCGGGGAGCGGGACTATAAAGCGGCTTGCAGAGCGATCAAGGCGGCGGGCTACGCCACAGACCCGCAATACGCGGAAAAGCTGATTCAGATTATAGAATCTTACAGCCTGACCGCATACGACGGCGCAGGGAGCGCCACAACGCCCGCAGGACGGCCCGGAGCGTCCGGCGGGTCAAATGATACGGGCGGGGCCGGAAACCCCGCAAACGGGAAAGGAACGGGGAAAATGAACGCTTCCGAATTTATTAAGAGATTGCAGGACGTGGTGGACAATCACGCGACCCTGTACGTTATGGGGTGCTTTGGCGCGCCCCTGACCGGCGGCAACGTGTCGCGGTATTGCGGGAATCACAGCTATAACAAAAGGGCGGAGCGAACCGCAATGATTCGAGCCGCGGCAAACAAGAAACCGCCCGTTTTCGGGTTCGATTGCGTTTGCTTAATCAAGGGGATTCTTTGGGGATGGACCGGCGACGCGTCCAAAACCTACGGCGGCGCAAAGTACACGTCGAACGGCGTTCCCGATATTGGGGCCGACAGTATGATTCGGGTTTGCAAGGACGTTTCAACCGATTTCGGGAAGATCATTCCCGGGGAAGTTGTCTGGCTTTCCGGTCATATCGGCGTTTACATCGGCGGCGGAAAGGTCATCGAATGTTCGCCCGCTTTCCTGAACCGCGTTCAAGTGACGGCGTGCCTGAATATCGGGAAAATTGCCGGTATGAACGGGCGCAAGTGGACGAAACACGGACGCTTGCCGTATATCACCTATGACATGACGGAAGAAACCCCCGCAGGGAGCGCCACAAAGCCCGCAGGACGGCCCGGAACGTCCGGGGGGTCCTCCGATACCTCCGCGCCGCTGGTGTTCAGCGTGGGCGACGTGGTGCGGTTTACGGGGTCCAAACACTACACCAGCGCGAACGCGGCGACCGGCCCCGCCTGCAAACCGGGAACGGCAAGAGTAATCGGGACATACAAGGGAAAACACCCGTACCAGCTTAAAGCGGAACCCGGCGGCGGGTCCACGGTTTACGGATGGGTTGACGCGGCGGACGTTCAGCCCGTCGGCGGGACTTCCGCCGGGAGCGGGACCGCGGCGAAAATGCGCGTCGGCGCGCGGGTCCAGTATTCCGGCCCCCTGTACCGGGACAGCAACGGAAACGGGCAAGGAAAGACCGTGAACGGCGCGTTCACCGTGAAATATTACTATCCGGGCCGCAAGTGCGGCGTACACATTGACGGGCTGGGCTGGGTCCCTGAATCCGCCTGTTCCGTCATCGGCTGAAAGGGGCGCGCAATGAAAGGAATGTGCTTTGAACGCGGGCGGGTGGTCATACGGGAGATAAAGCCGGAAAAGACGCTGAAACAGCTTCACAAGGTTTTTGCCGACGGGTCAAAAAGCCCGGAAGAGAGAATGGAAGCATTCAACGCCGAAACACACAGGGAATCCGACCTTGTGCGGGAAATTTACGCCCACATGAAAAAAGCGGACCCGAACCCGGATAACGTCGAAAACATCTTGCGCGCCGTCAAGGTGCTTTTCGACCGAAAAGCCGTATTTGACGAATACGGAATTTAGCGTTTCGGGCGGGACATTGCTTTTCGCCGTTGTTTTTCTTCAAGAGAGCAACGGGGCGCACGACTTCCGCACAAACACCCGTGATTGCGAATATCTGTTTTCGAGCAAATCGAAATATTGATACAATCGTGTAAATATGTTCCATCCACATCTAACCGATCTTGAAAATCGGGAGAAACAAGCGAATTCTTAAAAATTTCCATATCAACCGCCCCCATTGGGGACATTGTATCACGCCGTAACGGTATTCTTGCGGCAAAGAAAGGAATCGACATGAAAATTATTGCGTTTCTGCTGGCGAATTGGGACAGCGTGCTGGTTGTCCTTGCGTTCCTTGCCCTGATCGTCGTTCTTATCAAGCGCGGCGAAACGGCGGTTCTGAACCGAATTCTTTTCGGCCTTGTGACAAAGGCAGAAAAGGAATTCGGCGGTGGAACGGGCAAGTTGAAGCTTGCCGCCGTGTCCGATTGGATTTATCAGAGAATCCCCGCGGTGCTGAAACTGCTTTTCAGCGAAAAGGATATTGAAAAGCTGATCGAGAGCGCGCTGGAGGAAGCAAAAAAAGCGTGGGGGACGAACGGCAATCTTGCGGCATACATCGACGAATGCTATTATTTGAGCATTACGCCGCAGGAAGCGGAGAAAGCCGCCACAAAGCTGAACGACGAACCCAGAACCATTGCGCCGGGAACCTGAAAATAAACTTGTCCGATTCGGACAGAATGAAAGCCCGCCGGGATTCGCCCCGGCGGGCTTTTTGTGTTGGCGGGCAGAATCAGACCGGCCCGCTATTGATGTTCTGATGTTTAACGCATTCATTGCCTTTTTACGTGCTAATGTCAAGAATGAATCTGAACTTTAACACGCAACGGAGGGCAAAACGTGAAAATTTATGATTACAACGGACGGAAGAACCTTTGCGGCGACCGGGTACGGGAAGCGCGGGCGCGGCGGAAGATTACACAAGCGG
>JAETTR010000229.1 GCA_021768985.1 Bacillota bacterium | reverse complement strand
GTCGCAGACCTCCACGACGACGCCGCAGATGCCGCCCACCGTTTTGACTTTGTGGCCGGGACGGATCGCGTCGAGCTGTTCGATATATTCCTTCTGTCTGGATTTGTTCTTTCTGCCCGAGAAGATCATCCACACCGCGAACAGCGCGATGATCACGACGATCATGATAATCAGTAAATAGTTGTTGTTTTTGGGGGCTTCGTCAGCCAATAAACCGAATAACATCTTTCTGCTCCTTTTTGAATACGTCTATCATACCTTTTTTGGAAGCTTTTGGCAAGCGTTTTCGCGATCATTTTGCGTCTTTATCAAACTTTTCATTCAAAGACCGAACGCGTTACTTGTCGTTTCCGCCCTGTTTTTCGTAGAAATCTTTGGCGAACTCCCTGACGTAACCGCCGAAAATGCTCTCCCGCAATCCCTTCATCAATTTGTGCAGATAGGCGATATTGTGCAGGGACAGGAGCATGGCGCCCGCCATTTCCCCCGCGTTCACGAGATGGCGCAAATAAGCTTTGGTATAATTCCGGCAGCAGTAGCAGTCGCAATCGGGATCGAGCGGAGAGAAGTCCTCTTTATACGCGCCGTTCCGCACGACAACCTTCCCGCGGGAGGTGAGCGCCGTGCCGTTGCGCGCCACGCGGGTCGCGAGCACGCAGTCGAACATGTCCACGCCGCGCATGACCCCCTCGACCAGACAGTCGGGCGAACCGACCCCCATGAGATAGCGGGGAACGTCCTCCGGCATGCGGGGCTGTAAGAAATCGAGCAGCTCGTACATGCGGGGCTTGGGTTCCCCCACCGAGAGTCCGCCGATCGCAATGCCGTGCTTCACGAAAGGCAGGCATCGGTTCAGGCTCTCTGCGCGAAGATCCTCGAACATATTCCCCTGAATGATGGGAAAGAGCGCCTGCCGCGGATTGTCGTGCGCCCGAAAGCACCGTTCCAGCCACGCCGAGGTGCGGTTCATTGCCTGTTCCGCCTGCTCGTGCGTGTACCCGTATTCGGAGCACTGATCGAACGCCATGATGATATCCGAGCCGAGATTGTGCTGAATTTCCATCGCCTTTTCGGGCGTGAACAGATGCTTGCTTCCATCGATATGCGAAGAGAATTTCACGCCTTCGTCGGTAATATTATTCAGAGAAGCGAGGGAAAACACCTGAAAACCGCCGCTGTCCGTCAGGATCGGCTTATTCCAGTTCATGAATTTGTGCAGACCGCCCGCCCGCGCGATCAGTTCGTCGCCGGGGCGCATGTACAGATGATAGGTATTGGACAGAATGATCTGCGAGCCGATCTCTTCGAGCACGTTCGGAAGCACGCCCTTGACGGTCGCCTGCGTGCCGACGGGCATATATACGGGCGTGAGAATATCGCCGTGCGGGGTATGGAAAACGCCCGCCCTTGCGCCCGTTTCGGGATCGGTTTTCTGTAATTCAAAGGAAAAATATTCGTTGTTCATCACTTAAAAGCCTTATTTGTTAATATCCGTTTTGCGTAGCTTATAAGACGAGCATCGCGTCCCGCATTTGTACGGGAGTCAGGATTGCCTGATTTTAGAAACGAGCAAGAGCAGGAGAGTGCGTAAGCGACGACGGGATCGTACATAGACGTACGTGACCGAGGAGCGCGCAAACTCGACGAACTATTGCGAAGTTTATAAGATTAGGCACGCGTCCCCTTGTCTAACGGGAAGCAGGATTTCCTATACCATATATAATAATAGGCACCTTCCACTCGTTTTTGGGAGATGCCTATATTATAATTGATTTATTACGGAATTGCAAGCGTTTTACGTTCTGGTTGCTTCTGGGACTGATAGGATTCTATCGGTTGATTAAATAGATGGCTGGACTTATCGGGCGTTTTAGAACCATTTAAGCGCGTTTATCCCACGCGAGTTTGTCCTGTCTAAAACTCTCGCCCATAATTCCGCGCAGGCTACTTTTCATAAATACTTTAATTCCGTGCTGATCGGCAAGTCTTACAATATCGTCCACCCACGCTTTTTGCGGAATAACTTTTCCCTTCCGATTGCCCGTTTCTGCGCCTATAATGACAGTCGCCGTTGTACAAATAGCTTCTGCCATATCAATCGGTTCAAGAATAGGCTCTATGCTCAAAAAGTCCGTAATATCTCCGTTCTTAAAGAGAACATCCGCCTGCTCCTGCGTTGTAATCGATTTCCCGATAAACAACCGCGCCGCTTTTCCGTATTGTAACGTGTACTTCCACAACTTATTCATAAGCGTCCTGATGCTTGTCTTTGTGAGCGCCAAGTACCAGTGCTGCTGATTTCTGTACATTGCTTCTACAACCGCGTCAAGCCATTCGTCGCTCCACGTTCCGATGTCGCTCATACTGTCGATAAAAACGCTTTTGGGCGTTTTGCTTTCAAAGTCTTTCAGTCTTTCAGGAAAGAACTCTGGGCATTTCCAATTCTTTACGATATGGAAACGTGTATTGATACGTTCGCCGTAACAGTATTTGCAGCCGTTCTTGCATCCTACTACGGGGTTGACCGTGCAATCGCACCAGTCGATTTTTGTCTTTTTCATTGCATACTCCTTTTTACGCATATCCGCGTGTTTCTTTCTTTTCTTGAAACTGTAATATCTCTGCAGTCGAAGCAAATTTTAATACCGCATCAATAC
>JAETTR010000228.1 GCA_021768985.1 Bacillota bacterium | reverse complement strand
TACCGTCAATCTCCTGTTTGGCAATCGTAAACGCCACCGTGGGAGAGTTGGTAAGCGTAAAGTTTCCCGTTACCGTATTCTGCGCCGTTGCGTAATAGCTTCCCGCAAGCGTAGGACATGTCGATTGCGGCGTAAGCTCGCTCACGTTCCAGGAGCCGTCGTTTGAAACGCCGTAATAAACGAAGTTGAAGCTCGGCTTTATGATGCCTTCGATCTCCGTCAAAACGTTCTTGCCGTCTTCGGTCGTAAATACCCCCGTTACGGTCGCAGGGTGAATCTGTCCGCCGTAAACGCCTCCGCCCGCTTCGATTTCAATACGGATTTTCAGAGGGCTTACGATATACGAACCGATTACGGGGAAGGTCACCGTGTAATTCGAATCATCGTAACCGATATCCGATCCTTCTGATCCTTCCGCGACCGCCATCGGATACGCGCCCGCAGTGTATTTGCTTCCTTCCGGAAGTCGGTTCGCACTGTTGATTTTAAGATCGATTTTCAGATCGGCAAACTCATCGCCGTAAACAAGAGCGTTCTCACGGAAAGTCGTAAACTTTGCCGTGCTTAAATCGAGCGCATCGCCGTAAGTTGCGTTTACACTACCGATTACCACGTTAATCGGACGTTTTGTGACGGTAAAGATTCCGTTCGCAACCGTGATATAGTAGTTGGTAGCTTCGAGTCCGTCCGCAACGGTATGCGATTCCTCGTCCGTCTTTGTATTCAAAGTGAGCGCGTAACCGTTCGGTTTTACGACAAACTTCTCATAAGCTTCCGCAATCGCGTAAGTTACGCCTGTCACCGTCACAACCCTTTCGTCTTCGCCGTTCACGAATCCCGCATAAGCAAGGCTGAATCCTCTCAAATCCGTGCTGAACGGAGTACCGTATTCCGCGCTTCCGCTCGGCGTTACGGTCAACTGCTTCCGCGCAATGGTAAGTTCGATCGAAGTCGCGCTTTCCGCTGTATTGTAATTTCCGTGCGCGTCGGTATAGCTGATAGCCCTTACTTGATACTTTCCTGCATTTACGGGCTTATCGGTAGTCCAATCGCCGTCAACGTTGTATTCATACACAATTGCGTTTGCGTTATACGTCGAACTTGCTTTCGGCTCGTAATTCGCCGTACCGCTATAAACGACTTCCAAACGGTTGATTTCCCAAACGACTTCATTGTCTGTTGCCGCCGCAATCTTCCACGTGAACGTAGCGAAGCCGTTTACGGAATCCACGCTCCAATCCGCGGTATGGCCATCGTCTTCTCTCAACGCAATCAACGTATAATTATTCATCATCTCGCGTTTCAATCTGAAAGCGACCGTATACGTACCTTGATTACTCTGTTGTACGACAACTCCCGTACCCGTTGCGCGCATAGCTCCGTCGTACACAATATCAAACAACGTAGAAGAATAATCTATTGTCGCATTAAACTGTCCGGTCGTATTATATTGTTTGTCTGCGGAAACCGTTTTCGGTCTTTCAATTTCGGCTTTTTCAATTTCAAACACGAGATACGCATCGGCAGACGCATATTCATGACTACCGGGATATACGGCATGCAACAAGTAAATACCTGCGTCGGTATTCTTGGAAGGGCTTCCATTCGTGTAGGAAAGCTGACCAAAATCCCGAAGCAAATCTTCCGTAACGACAATCTGTTCTCCGTTTGCCGTAATACCGTCCGGCAAAGCTCCCGTCAATCTTGCGTAGCTGTAATTGAGCGTCACGCCCATTACACCATTCGAAATTTCGTACGTAGGGATATTCGCATTCGTATTATACACCCAGCCAACAAGTTTTAAATTCGAAATTGTGAATCCGCGCGCCGAAACCTGGAAAACAAGCATTTCGAATTCCGCCGAATCGTCGTTTCCCCATTTGTAGTTGTTCTTTGCAGACGCACTGAACTTGATATATGCGCTATAATAACCGATTCCCTTGATATTAACCGTCAGCTTACCGTTTTCGATCTTATACTCTCCGGACTGTCTCGACAGTCGGCGCGTTTCCGTTTCACCGTTCGCGCCAACCGTTGCGAGCGTAATACGATCGTCTTCCATAATTGCACTATTAAAGTAGACCGACATGTTTTTCTCAGTCGTATCGTCTTTATCAAACTGCAAATACGGTTTTCCGTTGATATCCCCGCGAGGATCCCACTGCAACGAAATGCCCTGCTTTTCTACAACAAATTCGCGATCCACGGAAATCACAACCACACCGTTCTCATGAATTTTAAAATCATACCACCCATCAACGGAGTTCATGACAATCGTTACCTGATAATCACCCGCTTTGGTAGGAGCGTCAGGGCTTTCCGTATTGTATTTAAGCGTATATTTCGGAGCAATTTTTTGACGATTTGTTATTTCCTGATAATTGGAATTCGTTATTTCCGTACCCTTTACCACAACGTTATCGCTACCGTAATAATAACCGGTATTATTGATGGGAGCATTTGTGCTATTAAAATCTTTGAACACGATCTGAGCATTATGATTCCTACCGGAAGCGCCGGTACCGTATACCAAATTCGAATTTGAGTCAAGATATTCAGCATAAATTCGATTTTCAATTTGATCTACCGTAACCAAACGGGATTTCACCGTCATGGTAGCGTTTTCCCACTTCACCGTATAGTTTGTGAATTCCAAAC
>JAETTR010000227.1 GCA_021768985.1 Bacillota bacterium | reverse complement strand
AGCAGTACGGCAGACAGTTCGAAAACTTTGCGAAATATAATACCGTACAGCTCAACGATACGCACCCCGTCATTGCGATCGCCGAGTTTATACGGATTCTTACGACGAAATACGGCGTAGCCTTCCCGAAAGCGGTTAAGATTGCGAAGGAAACGTTCAATTATACCAATCACACCATTTTGCCCGAAGCGCTCGAATGCTGGCGGGAAGAGCTCGTGCGTAAAATTCTGCCCGATATCGCGGATATCTTCTTGAAATTAGCCGTATTGCAGGAAAAGGATTTGAAGACGATGGGATGCAGTGCGGAGGAAATCGGGGAAATGGCGATCTACCGCAACGGCAATTTCTCCATGGCGAACCTTGCCGTGAGCGTGACGTCGGCGGTGAACGGCGTTGCCGCGCTCCATACCGAGATTCTGAAAAAGAGCTTGTTCCGCACGGCTTACCGCAGATTTCCGGATAAGTTTCAGAACAAGACGAACGGCATTACGAAACGCCGTTGGCTCATGCTTGCCAATCCCGAGCTCTCCGCGCTGATGGACGAGGCGATCGGGACCGGCTGGCGCGACGCCCGCGCCGATCACGATGCGCTCAAAGCGCGCGTTCACGGTCTGGAAGATGCGTTTGCAAGCGTAAAAGACATGAAAAAACGGCAGCTGTTTGCGTATATCGCCGAGAAGGAGGGCGTCGTGATTCCCGAGCGCTTCCTTGTGTTCGCGCAGGTGAAACGGCTCCACGAGTATAAGCGTCAGCTCATGACGGCGTTTGCGATTCTCGAGCTGTATCTTCTTCTGAAAGAGAAACAGGTGACGGATTTCCACCCGTCCGTGTTCATTTTCGGCGCGAAGAGCGCGCCCGCATATCTGCGCGCAAAGGGAATTATCAAATTTATCAACGAAATCGCGCGCCTCGTCAACAACGACGCGGAGACGAACGGACTGCTGAAAGTCGTGTTCGTTCAGAATTATAACGTGTCGTACGCGGAAAAAATCGTCGCGGGCGCCGACGTGTCCTTGCAGGTTTCCACGGCGGGGTTGGAGGCTTCGGGTACGGGCAATATGAAGTTCATGATGAACGGCGCGGTCACCTGCGGCACCATGGACGGCGCGAACATCGAAATCGTGGATCACGCGGGCTTGGAGAACAATTATATCTTCGGCGCAACGGTCGATGAAATCGAAACCCTCCGTCAGGAGGGATACGATCCGCTTGCGCTGCTCGAAAAATATCCCTTGCACAAACGGGTGCTGGAATCGCTGACAGACGGAACGTTCTCCGACGGCGGCACGGGCTATTTCAAAGAGCTGTACGATTCTTTGACGGTCGGCGCGAGCTGGCACAAGCCCGATCATTATTACGTGTTGCACGATCTGGAGGACTACGTACAGACGCTGCTCCGCATCAACCGCGAGTCCCGCGACGAAAAGAGCTTTGCCCGCAAACAGCTTATGAACGTGGCGAGCTCCTCGTACTTCTCTTCCGACCGCACCATTTCGGAATACGCGAAGGATATCTGGAAAATTTATTAAGCGTTTTTCAGGCACTGCATTTCTCGGAAATCAAAGCTTATGCGGGAACAAGCATATTACAAAAAACACCCCGGCGGGGTGTTTTTTTTTCTACTGTCTGCGATCGTTTTTAGGTTGAATTCCCAGATAACGCTTGTACTGTCTGTAAAAAGTGGAATAGTTGTCGAGCGCGCACGTTTTTGCCGCTTCGGTCGGCGGGGTTCCCGATCGGATCAGAGATTGCGCATAGAGAATTTTTTTGCGGGTAATATATTGCATGACGCCGATATGCAGATGCTTTTGAAAGGCGTGCGTTAGCCACGAAGGCGAAATAAAGAATTTGTCCGACAGTTCCCTGACGTTGAGCGGAGAACGGAGATTTTCATCGATATACCGCAGAATGTCACTTAAAAGAGGATGGATTGCGTCGCTCGGGTCCGCTTCCTGTCGGTCGTCGAATTTCAGGTATAAAAAAATCAGGTTGAGAATATGCCGGATCGCCGAAAAGGCTTCCGTTTCGGGAAAGCGTTCGATTGCGTCAATCGCGCATTTGAACAAATTCGCCGCGTTTCCGGACGGGGGCAGACGAAAACGAACGGGGCCGTTCTCATCGGGAAGGCGCGCGTCCGCAAGGAACTCTTTGGGAAAATTGACGATCGTGCGGATATATTTCTTTTGCGAGAGAATCCGCGGATAATGGTATACGGACGGGCGAATCAACAGCAGATCGTTTTTTTGCAGACGATACACCGATTCTCCGACGATATATTCTACGTCGCCCTCGGTAAAGTAGAACAATTCGTAATCGCTGTGAAGATGCGGAAAAAAGGATTTCTGCTCCGGCGCGAGCGTTTCTTTATATTCGAAATAGATTCCATCGGTATTGATTTTTATCATGCTGATAGTTTATCACGTATGTGCTGAAAATGCAATGATTTATGCAAAAATTGCTATTGACTTTTCCGTTTCGATTGTTATAATGTAATTATCAAAAATACGGAGGGAGAAATGATTCGCTCTGCCATGAGAACGAGAAGGAAATTTACGGCGATACTGCGGATCGTGTTCTGAATCTTATGCGAAACGTTTTCAATTGGAAGTACGTTTACGATCCCGCGAACTTTATACAGGTAGGGGAATCTGCCGAGCGCACGCT
>JAETTR010000226.1 GCA_021768985.1 Bacillota bacterium | reverse complement strand
ACGAAATGGAACGGTTACGGGAGCTCGGAAAGATCGAAGTCTATACCTCCGCCGACTATGCAAGACAGGACTCGCTGATTTCCGACTTTGCAAGCGCGGTTCAGAGATGGTCGGAGAGCCGTCCGCAAAAGACGGAGTACACCGTCACCGTGGACAACAAAGCGTACAAGCTCAACGACTTGGGCGAAATGGTGGACGAGTACGGGCAAAGCAACGGCTTGCGCGTAGACGTGACGAGTAAAAAAGTGTACGATTCCCACAGCGACGCCGTCGGATATTTCGACAGCTTCGGGGAATTTCATAAGTACTGACTGCAAAAAAGGAAGCGCCGGACGGGATTCCGTCCGGCGCTTCCTTTTACTGTTTGCTCCGCTGTTCCAAAGCCGCTTCGGAGATGATCGACCAATCGTACTGCGGCAGATATCTGCCCGAGAACACCCCGCCCTTTTCGACGAATTCCCACATGTCGCAGTCCGCGATCCGCGTGTCGATGACCGCGCGCCCGCGTTCGAATAAAACGAGCTCCCCCGCGCCGATCTCTTTCAGCGTAAGCCTGAGCCGACAGACCGCGTCGCGGTAGAGCCGCTTGCCGAGCTCGGCGTTCTTGTCCGGCCACAGGTTCCCGATCGCCGTGTCCATCGTCACGTACGAGCCGCGCGCGTCCGTCAGAAGCGCGAGCAGCTCTTTCGCCTTGGCGGAGGAAAAATCGACCGCGACGCCGTTCGCGAACAGATCGAACGCGTCGAAGGTGCGCAGGAAAAGCTTGGGGCGGGAGGTCTGCGCGCAGAGAGAGGCGATCAGCGCGGTCAGACGATCCGCGCTGTAAGGCTTATGGCAGAACCCTGCGACCCTGCCGCCCAGCCGCTCCGCGATCGCGCGTTCGTCCTTCACGTAGGCGCTGATAAAGACGATTTTAAGCTCGGGGTTCAGCACGAGCATTCTCTCCGCCAACTCGACGCCGTCGATCTCGGGCATTCTGATATCGAGGAACGCCGCGTCCACGCGGTTGACGCGCACGTATTCGAGCGCAGCGCGGGGCGCGTTCATAAACATTTTGCACTCTACCCGTAAATCGTCCACCACGTTCGGCAAAAACGTGTTCAACGCGGAGAGCTCGTCGTCCACTACAATGATCTTCATATTGACTCCAAAGGTATTTTTACCAGAACGCGCGTACCGCGCCCGGGCTCGCTTGAAACCTGCACCGCCGCGTTCATAAGCTCGAACCGTTTGCGCGTGTTCTCGATCCCCACGCCCGCGTGCGCGGAGGAGACGTCAAACCCCCTGCCGTTGTCGCCGATTTCGATTTCGATGCCGGTCACCGTCTTTTCGGAGGAAAGCCTGATCCAGCCGTCCGCCTTTTCCCGCAAGCCGCCGTGACGGATCGCGTTCTCCACGAACGGTTGCAGCGACAGCACGGGCACGGAAAATTCGGTGAAATTCAGATCGAGCAACAGGTTGAGTTTTCCGTTCGCGCGCAGGTTTTCGAGCTCGAAATAGTTCAGCACGTTGCGCACCTCGTCGTCGAACGGAATCATATCCTCGCCGTTGCTGTCGGTAATCAGCCGCAAATACCCTGCGAACTGTTCGATCGCCCGATCCCCCTCGCCGAGTCCGTCGCGGTAGCGCGCCTGAATCGCGGTGAGAGAATTGTACACGAAATGGGGCTTGATCTGCGCCTGCAACGCCTGATGCTTCACCGAAGAGAGCTCGCATTCGAGCTCGCTCACGCGGATCGCGTTGCGCGCCGAACGCGCCAGCTTTCCCAGCCAGAGCGCGGCGAAACAGGCGATGATCAGCATCAGCTCAATGGAAAAGATAAATTCCGTGCCGAATACGAACAGCCCGAGCCCGTCGCACAGCTCGAAGCAAAACACCGAAATCAGAAAGGTGAAGAGCGCGCCGTACACGACGCGCTGAACGGCGCCGAATTTTTCGTTATATACAAGCGGAATGAGATAGGCGCAGCCGAGCGCAAGCAACAGAAAGGCGAACGCGGGTGCAAGCGGCGTTCCGTAGAAGCCCAGAAGACACGCCGTCAAGCCCGCCGCCGCGACCGATGATGCGATCAGAAACGGCTTTCCGATCCTCGCGCCGCATCGCCGCAAATGCAGGATCAGCAAGGAAAACGCAACCAACGCCGAGAACACGCGGACGACCGCCGACAGCGTGAAGGGCACGGGAAACACGTACATCATGTCCTTGCTCGCGATAAAGTGCACAAACAGCCCCGCCATAAACGCGGGCACGGTGATATCCCGCTTGTAGCGGAAGAACGCGTAAGAAAGAATACTCACCGCAACGGCGGCGGTCGTGATCCCGAGCGCGATGAAGGTATACGAGCGCAACCGCGAGCCGTACGTGTTGCCCGACCAGACGTAGTTCAGCCAGGGCGCGGCGTTCAATCCCCCGCCGTTCGTTGCGGAGAGCTCGATGACGATTTCGATCGTGCCGCCGTCGGTTACGTAGGGAATTCTCTCGTCGTACGTGCCGGACACCTTCGTTTCGGAAAGGTTCTTCGAAAGCGTGCCGCTTCGCACGTTGAGCGTTCCGTTCAGGAACACCCGATACGCCAGATCGGAATTGTGCCGGAACACGTTGATCGAAACGCCCGCCTGCACGTTTTCCGCCACAAGACGGTAGGAAGCGTAACCCGTCTTGGGCAAAGTCCCCTTTCCGAA
>JAETTR010000225.1 GCA_021768985.1 Bacillota bacterium | reverse complement strand
AGGACGAAGCGAATCCCGATTCGAGCAAGGACTTCGGAAAAGACGTACTGCCCGCCATGCTGAACGCGGGGGAGAAGATGTTCTCTTACCGTTTCAGCGGCTACTGGAAGGACGTGGGCACCATTTCCTCGCTGTGGGAATCCAATATGGATCTGCTCGGCGAAAATCCCGCGTTCGACGTCGGGGATTCCGCCTGGAAGATTCATTCGCGCAATCCGCTCGCGCCGCCCGAGTATATCGGCGACCACGCAAAAGTGGATAATTCGCTTATCGCGCTCGGTTGCGAGATCGAGGGAACGGTGGAGCATTCCGTGCTTGCCACAGGCGTCGTCGTCGAAGAGGGCGCCTACGTAAAGGACAGCGTGATTATGGCGGGCACCGTCGTCAAGGCGGGCGCGCAAGTCATCTATTCCATCATCGACGAGAACGTAACCGTCGAGGAAAACGCCGTTGTCGGCGAAGAGAAGAGCGCGGCGGGGATTGCCGTACTCGGCAGGGATATTACCGTATCGCACGGCGTAAAGGTCGCGGGCGGCAAGATTCTCGACAAGGATTACAAGGGGGAAAACTGATATGGCGAACCAGGCAGTCGGCGTTATCTTTTCGAATATTCACGACGAGAACGTTCCCGAACTTTCCCGCCACAGAACGATGGCTTCCATTCCGTTCGGCGGCAGATACCGTTTAATCGATTTCGCGCTCTCGAACATGGTGAACTCGGGAATCACGACGGTGGGAATCGTAACCAAGTATAACTATCAATCGCTGATCGATCACCTCGGCAGCGGAAAAGAGTGGGATTTGGCGCGTAAGGACGGAGGAATCATTCTCCTGCCTCCTTATTCCGACGAAACGGATTTGCCCTATACGAGCCGTTTGGAAGCATTAAAGGGCGTTACGGGCTTTTTAAACCGCAGAAAGGAGGAGTACGTCGTGATCTCCGATTGCGACGGTATTTCACACCTCGATATTTCGGACGTAATCCGCTACCACGAGGAAAAACACGCCGACATTACGATGGTGTATCACGAGGACTCGGACGTAGAATCTTCCTATTTCATCACCTTGAATCCCGACGAAACGGGCAGAATCAAAGGGCTGAAAATCAATCCGCACATGAACAAAAAAGAGAAGTTCAATCTTTACGTGAACGTGATGGTGATCAACCGCGAATTCCTGATCAATATCATTCAGGACGCGGTCACCCGCGGTCTTTCGAGCTTCGGCAGAGATATTCTCACCAAACAAGTGGACACGCTGAAAATTTTCGGTTATCAATTTGACGGCTATTACGCAAGCATCAGTTCCTTGCAACGCTATTACCGCCACAGCATGGAGCTTCTGGATCGCGATGTGCGGAACGAGCTGTTCGGAGCGCGCGATATCTATACGAAAGTGCGCGACTCCGCGCCTTCGAAATATATCAATGGCGCAACCGTTAAGAACTCGCTGATTTCCGACGGTTGCGTGATCGAAGGAACTGTGGAAAACTGCATTCTTTTCCGCGGCGTAAAAATCGGAAAGGGGAGCGTCGTGAAAAATTCGATTATCATGCAGGACAGCGTGATCGGAACGAACGCTCAACTCGATTGCGTAATTACCGATAAAAACGTGGTCGTTCGCGACAGGCGACATCTCGCCGGTTGCGAATCGCTTCCGTACTTTATCTCGAAAGGCAGAATGCTTTGACAAAATAAACAGGGGAGAGAAATTTATGAGCACGACGAAAACAACGAAAACGACGGGAAAGGCAACGAAACCGCTTGCAGAAGCGACCGAAAAGAAACCGAAGATGCCTGTTGCGGAGCCCGCAAAAAAAACGGAGGCGCCCAAGATAAAGACGCCTGCGAATCAAAAAACGGCGAAATCCGTTACAAACGAAACGAGCCTTCCCGAAGTGGAAGTGCTCGAAAAGGCAACCGAAGCGGTAAAGCCCGCCAAGCCCGCCGAAATCAAAGTGACGCCGAAAAAGAAGATTCTCTTCGTTGCATCGGAAGCCGCTCCGTTTATCGCGACAGGCGGACTTGCCGAAGTCATCGGCTCGCTCTCCAAAGCGATCGCCAAAGACGAGCATTACGACGTGCGCGTAATCATTCCGCTCTATCAGGACATCAAAAAGGAATACCGCAAGGATTTCCGCTTTATCGGCAATATCTTCGTGCCGTTGTCCTGGAGAAATCAGTATTGCGGGATCTTCGAATACGAAGCGGACAACGTAAAGTTCTACTTCGTCGATAATGAATATTACTTTAAACGCCCCGGTTGCTACGGGTATTACGACGACGGCGAACGGTTCGCGTTCTTCTGCCGCGGAGTGATGGAGATTCTGTCCTTCATCGGATTCTATCCCGATATTCTGCACTGCCACGACTGGCAGGCGGCTTTGGCGGCGCTCTATCTGAAAACGATCTACTGCTTCCGCCCCGAATACCAGTTTATCCGTGCCGTATTTACCATTCACAACATAGAATATCAAGGTAAGTATTCCCTCGATATTCTGGAAGATCTGTTCGGAATCTCCAATCGTTTCCGCAACCTTGTGGAATACGACCGTTGCATCAATCTGATGAAGGGCGCGATCGAGTGCTGCGAACGGTTCTCGACCGTTTCGCCCACTTATGCGGGAGAGATTAAAGATCCGTATTACGCGCACGGGCTCGACCCGATCATCCGCCGCAACGAATTCAAGCTTTGCGGCATTC
>JAETTR010000224.1 GCA_021768985.1 Bacillota bacterium | reverse complement strand
ACGGCGTGCAAGGGTCGGAATACAAGAAGGGATTTTCCGTTTTGCGTGAAGAATACGGTTTTAACGGCGCGATTATTTCCGACTGGGGCGCGGTGTACGATCGCGCGAAAGCGGCAAAGGCGGGGTTAGACCTCGAAATGCCGTACTCGAAGGCGAATTACGAAAAGCTTTTAGAAGATTACAAGTCGGGCAAAATCACGGAAGAGGAAATCGATGAATGCGCAAGGCGCGTGCTTGATATGGTAGTGCGTTGCAAGCAGTTGCAGAAAGGGAAGAGGAGAAAACACACCCAAGAGGAGCGCATACAGGTTGCGCAGGGAGCGGCGGAAGAGGGCATCGTACTGTTGAAGAACGAAGGCGTATTACCGCTGAAAAAAGGGCAGACAATTTCCGCATGCGGACTGTACGGCGCGCCGTACAGCGCCGGCAGGGATCTTGCGCACGTGCTTGCAGGCGGCGGTTCGGGCAAAGTCATTCGGCTGACGAAGGATTTCGATATACCCGAAGCGTTGCGCAAGCAGGGTTTTGCGGTCGATTACGAGGTTGCTTTCAGCGACTACGGAATCGAAAACGCATTTATGAATCCGCATACGGCAATCGAGAATGCGGCGTTGAGAGACGTGAATATTATTTTTGCGGGTACGGGCTCGACAATCGAAATGGAAGGAAAGGATCGGGAACGCATGAAACTGCCCGACGTGCAGGAGCGTGCGATTCTGGATACTGCGGCGGTCAATCCCAATACGGTGGTGGTGCTTTTAGCGGGCGCTCCGATCGATATGAGCGCATGGATAGACGAAGTCGCGGCGGTCGTATGGGCGGGTTTCCCGGGAGAGCGGGGCGACGAAGCGGTTGCAAACGTTTTAACGGGTAAAGTCAATCCGAGCGGGAAGCTTACGGAAACCTTCCCGTTGTGCTATGAAGATTCGCCCGTCTCGCAGGGCTATATCGATGGCATGGTGACGCGCTACGAAGAAGGACTTGACGTGGGCTATCGCTACTATGATACTTACGGCGTAGACGTATTGTTTCCGTTTGGGTATGGTCTTTCCTATTCTGAATTTGCCTATAAAAACCTTACGCTGAAAACGGCGGACGATCAACTCGAGGTAAACTTCGAAATTGAAAACAGATCAGAAGTAGACGGCAAAGAGGTTGCGCAGGTGTACGTGCGCGCGATGAGCTCGTACGTTTACCGCCCGTATAAGGAATTGAAAGGGTTTGCAAAGACGCTTGTAAAGGCGGGCAAAACGGAAAAAGTAAAAGTCGTACTCGATAAACGCGCGTTTGAATACTGGTCGGTGGCAAACGATTGCTGGGAAATCGAGGACGGCATTTACGAGATCATTGTGGCGGCGTCGGTTTCGGATGAAAAGCTGAAAGCAAAAGTCAGAATCACAGACGGGGAAATCACCTTACTATAAAAGGATCGTTTTTTATGGAACAGAAAGAGTTGAGAAAGTTAGTATCGGCGATGAGCCCCGAAGAGAAGGCGTTGCAGTTGACGCAGTATCCCGTGTATGAACTCGACGAGAGTGCGGAAGCGGTGGTAACGGGGTTGTGCGATCTGGGCGGGATAGACCGTGAGGCGCTTTGGCATACGGGTACGATTCTGAATGCGCCGAACGGCGAAACAGTGCAAGCTATCCGCAAGACGCGCCGCGAAAAAGGGATAAGCGACCCGTTCCCCTTTATGCTCGACGTGATTCACGGTTACAGAACGGTTTATCCCGTGCCGCTTGCCATGGCGTGTACGTTTAACACGGCGCTCATAGAGGACTGTGCGGAGCTTGCCGCAATCGAGGCGAGCTGCGACGGCGTGGACGTTACCTTTTCGCCTATGGTCGATTTGGGACGGGATGCGCGCTGGGGCAGGGTGATGGAAGGCGCGGGCGAGGACCCTTATTGGAGCGGCGAGGTCGGCAAGGCGATGATCCGCGGCTACCATAGGGGCGGGATCGCCTGCTGCGTAAAACATTTTGCGGGCTACGGCGCCGCCGAGGCGGGCAGAGAGTACAACACGACGGATATTTCCGAGCGGAATTTACGCGAGTATTATCTGCGGACGTACCGCGCGTGCCTTAATGAACAGCCCGAGCTGTTCATGAGCTCTTTTAACCTCTTGAACGGCAAGCCGATTTTGGGGCATAAAGAAATCATGGTCGATATGCTACGCAAAGAGTGGGGCTTCGACGGGGTTGTTATTTCCGACTTCGGTGCGGTGGAGGAATTGCACGAGCACGGCTATTGCGAGACGGGCAAAGACTGCGCGCGCATTGCAATAGAGAGCGGACTCGATATCGAAATGGGTTCGTCGGTTTATGCAAGCTTTCTTCCCGAGCTCGTCCGCACGGGCGCCATATCGGAAGAGAAGCTCGACGAAGCGGTGTTGCGGGTGTTGGAACTCAAAAACAAGCTGGGTATGTACGAAAATCCGGATCGATATACCAACATTGCAAAGCGGGATGAAATAACGCTTTCGGAAAGCGGGCGCGCTCTTTCCCGCAGAGCCGTGGAAGAGGGCAGCGTGTTGTTGAAAAATAACGGCGCGTTGCCGTTAAAGGAAAATGCAAAGATTGCGCTTGTCGGACCGTTTGCGTCCACCCGCGAGATCATCGGCAACTGGGCGGGAAAAGGGCGGATCGAGGAGTGCGTTACCGTAAAAGAGGGCGTCGAAAAGCTTTTGCAAAAAGCCGTGCCGTATGCTTGCGGTTGCTCGT
>JAETTR010000223.1 GCA_021768985.1 Bacillota bacterium | reverse complement strand
GGGAAAGCCGGCTCTGCACATGCGCACCGCTTTCAAGCACCGTTTTCCCGTTCCTTTCCGCATAAAAAACGAGTCCGCTTTTTCCGAGATAGTGCGTAGAGCACGGACCGCCGTGATACGCTTCGATCGCAACGAGGTTTTCGCCCGAGCGCACCTGCGCGGAAACGTCGAAAGTTTCATAAATTTTATAGTGCGGATAATCGGGGTACTGCCCGAATCCGACAACCGCGCCGTTCAAAAACAATACGAAATCCGTGTCGCACGAAATAAAGATCCGTATATCATCTCCTGCGTTGGCTTCGAACGACGCCTTAAATTCCGCATATTCGTCTTCTTGATTGTCCGAATTTTCCCAAATCCACAAACCTTTCATAAACCCCCCGATGGTTCAATGGTTTTCCATGCAATCGAACGGACGGCAAAACCAGGATGCGCCGTTATCCACGCAATAAGAAGCATACGGCGTCTTTTCATACGCCCAATCGATTTCCCGCACGTTCCATTCGCTGCATCGCTGTATCGCAAACAAGTTTTCGGAAATGTTCTGAAAAGACGGCAACGGTCTGTGACCGTCTTTTAAATCCCGAACGAACTCAATCAATTTTTCGACGTTGGTCTGCAACGCGTCGATCCTCACGCGCGTAGCGCCGTCGTTTCCCAAAAACCGATATTCTTTTTCGACATAACGGGCAACGTCCGCATATATTTCTTTCAATGCTTTCAGTTTTTCCGTACAGGCGCACAGCGATTCGCAAAATCCTTCCCGATCGCGGTATTGCTTTTCCGCCGCCGACGCATACTCCTTCTCCGCCGACTCTACGGCAACGAAAGACTTTAACAGCGTTTCGTGTATTAGAACTGACGACAACAAGAAATCGGTATAATCGTCCTGCGTTTTACGGAGAGCGGACGCACAGGCTGCAAGTTTTTTCACGGCGATTTCGTATTTTTGCAACTTACCGCCCGCAAAACAATGCTTCATCCGCAAATAAAACGCGAGCGGATTGTCCGTGTGAAACACATATTTTCTGAGCGCCAGTCCGCGCTCTTTCTCGGAAAAGAAGGAGAGCAATTCCGAATCAAAATTACCTGCGTATTCCCAAAATTCTCTGAGCACTCCGCCGTCCGCATGATACACGTTTTCTCCGAGCGCGGCATAAAAGCCGTCCGTTTCGGGCGAACACGGCGTACCGACGCCGCTCCAACCGAAACAAGCCTCCGCCGCATAAAAGACATATTGCTGCTCGGCGTGGTCGCCCAGATAATTGATCCAATCGCACATCATAACGCCCGCGCACCCCTTTTCAATCGCGTATTCGGAGAGGTTGCGTGCGTTTTGCAACTGTTTTAAATGGACGGCGGAAACATAACACCCGTTCGTCGACGTACAAGCGACAACCTGTAATCCCAAACCACGGAAAAAGTCTATACTCGCCTTATTCACGCCGACATACCACCAATCGAAAACGACAACGCGATCTTTTAATGCGCGCAACCGTTCGACCGCGGCGGTGCGGAACTGCGGTTCGCAATCCCGTCCCTGCCAGAACGGACTGTCTCCCGACAACATCAAAAGCATATCCCCCCAGACGCCCGTCTTTTTGCCTTTTTTTGCAAACAGTTCCGAAATAAATTCTATGTAGTCGAGATACAGCCCCATGGTACCGACTTCGTTTTTCCGCTTTTTGCATTCGGTACACTCGCCGATATGCCCCACTTCGTCGCCGCCGATATGTACGATGTCGCATGTAAAAATATCACAGATATCGTTGACGAGTCTTTCGATCAACGCCCGCGTCTTCGGATTTGTAAGACACAGCGAATCGAAATACGTTTCCGCCTCGCAGCAATCTTCGCCGCACTCGCGGATATCGGCATAAGTTTCGAGCCCCAACAAGTCTTTTGAATGCCCCATCAGCGCAAATTCGGGCACGATTTCGATATGAAACTTTTTCGCTTCCGCCTGCGCGAACAGCATATCCTCTTTGTCGGGAAAATGCGGGTTATGAAGCTGCGGAAGAGACGGAAAACAAAAATTCCATTCGAAATAAAGACCTATATGCGTTATTTTCAGTTCCGCCATTTTGCGAACGAAGCGTTTAAACCAATCCCGACGAAATTCGGCGTTCACCTGTCCCAGACAGACCTGCACCATTCTGACGGGAACAAGCGGTTTATCCTCGATGCACACGCAGGGTATTTTCTCGCCGAACTGCCGCACGAGTTGGTTGAGCGTAATCGCACCGTAGAGCTTTGCCCGTTCGCTTGCCCCCGCGATCAACGCACCACGTTCGGTAATATCCAAACGATATTCATCCCCTGCCGCCGACGCGTTCGGAGCGAAACGCACCGTTTCGCTCCCTCCGTTCATATAAGACGCAATCGCGTCACCGATTCTTCCACAAAAAAACCCTGCCTTTTCCGTAATCTTTTTCGGATACGGAATGAAATGATAGTTGTTCATTTTTGCGTTAACGTTACTCCGTTGCTTTATTATTCTGTCGTTGTTTTATATACGCTGAACAAATCTACGTGCACGGTAAGATTGCCCGTTCCGTTCACGCGAATACCGAGAGATTGGAATACGTTGTTCCCGTCCACGATGCCCCACCCTTTCAGCACGGTGGCAAGATCGAGATTCGCACGGATCCAAACGCCCGTCGGCACTTCTTTTCCGCCCCAATAACCGGTATTGCCGATATTCAAGTGTGCCGTATCGGC
>JAETTR010000222.1 GCA_021768985.1 Bacillota bacterium | reverse complement strand
TGCAAGGGTACTTTTCCTGGCTGGGCGCGCTGTTCCGTTTCGATCTGGGCACGAGCTTCAAATACGGCGTAAAGGTGCTCGACGACATCGTCGATCACATGGGCGTGTCCTTCATCGTCGCGTTTATCGCGATCATCTTCGAATATCTGATCGCGATCCCGCTCGGCGTGACGGCGGCGACCCACCAATACAGCGTCCGCGACTACGTGGTCACAATTCTCGTCATTCTCGGCATTTCGCTCCCGTCCTTCTTCTTCGCGCAGATTCTGAAAGATCTGTTTGCGAATAAGCTGGGCTGGTTCCCGCCCGCGCTGTACGAGGACGTGACCTCGGGCTTGCCGACCTTCATCGACCGCGCGTGGCACCTCGTTCTGCCCATTACCGTATCCGTCATTCTCGGCATTGGCGGCACCATGCGTTACGTTCGTACGAACATGCTCGAAGTGCTCAACTCCGACTATATCCGTACGGCGCGCGCAAAGGGGTTAAAGGAGAGCAAGGTCATTTACAAGCACGCCTTCCGGAACACCATGATTCCCATCGTCACCATGATGGCGGGAATTTTGCCGAGTCTGTTTTCGGGCGCGATGATTCTGGAACAGGTGTTCAACCTGCCCGGTATCGGGAACCGCGCGCTGACGGCTATGCTCGCGGCGGATATTCCGTATATCATGGGTTACAATATGTTCCTTGCGTTTTTAAGCGTCATCGGCGTATTGCTTTCCGATATCATGTACGTGGTCGTAGACCCGAGAATCAAATTATCGTAGGGAGAGAGTAATGGAAAAAACGGTTAAAAAACAACTTTCGCCCGAAGAAAAGGCGATTTTAAAGGCGGACGAGCTCGAAGCGAAAATCGCCGCGGAAGCGGAGCGGGGCGTTTCGGAAATGGACGTCGCCGACGGCGAAACCCCGCTCGACAAAAACGTGCGGCTCATGTCGCCCGCGCGCATGGTGCTTCGGCGGTTCTTCCGCTCCAAACTGAGCATCACGGGGCTCGTGATCATCATCGCGCTGTTCCTGTTCAGCTGGCTCGGACCCGTCATCTGCAACTGGTCGGGGTATTGGGGCGAAATCGAAACCGACCGTACGGGCAGTTACATTTACGAGTATCAGGAAATCGAAACGGAGGACGGGTCGTTTTACCAGATCATAGAGTCCTACGACGAGGTAAACGCGCTCGCCCGCCCCAGCGGTTCGCACCTGCTCGGCACGGACAAGACGGGTAAGGACATATTCGTCCGTTTGATGTACGGCGGCAGAATTTCGCTTTCGATCAGTATCATCGCAGTATTCCTCGTCACAATTATCGGCATTGTGCTCGGCGGTCTGGCGGGATACTTCGGCGGTTGGGTCGATAACGTCGTCATGCGTCTTTGCGATATTCTCATGTGCGTGCCCACGATGCCGTTGCTGTTGATTATCGGTACGATTCTGGACGGCGCGAACAACGGACAGGGGGTGGACGCGCAATACCGGATTTATTTGCTGATGACGTTTATCACGATCTTTTCGTGGGGAGGCACGGCGCGGCTCGTGCGCGGACAGATTCTGTTCCTGCGCGAGCAGGAATACATGGTCGCCGCGGAGGCGATGGGGTATTCCACGGCGAGAAAGCTGTTCAAGCACCTCGTTCCGAACATTCTCCCGCAGTTGATCGTCTCCATGACGCTTTCGCTCGGCAGTATGATTCTGTACGAAGCGTCGCTTTCCTACCTCGGCATGGGCGTGCGCGCGCCCTACGCCGCTTGGGGCACGATGATCAACATCGTCTCCGAGGACGTGAACATTCTGAAAAATTACTTTAACGTATGGGGACCTCCCGGAATTTGCATCATTCTCGCGGTGCTCGGATTTAACTTTTTGGGCGACGGTTTGCGCGACGCGCTCGATCCCAAAATGAGGAGATAGCATGAAGCCGAATTTTTTGAAAAAGCTGAATCCGTTGAACCTCTTGAAAAAGAAGGACGGGGAATCCGGACAAGGCGCCGAATCGGAGGACCAGAACCACTATCTTTCGGGAAAGGAGATCCGTCAGATCGCCAAAGAAAATTCGGTGATCATGCGCCGTCTCGAAAAGGAAAAATACCGCAAGGCGGACGAGACGGAATTTCTCGCCGAAATGAAGAAAGAGGAGAATATTCTCGAAATCGAGGATCTGCATTCTTATTTCTTTACCGATCAGGGCGTCGTCAAGGCGGTCAACGGCGTTTCGTTCGAGATCCCGCAGGGGAAAGTCCTCGGCGTAGTCGGCGAATCGGGCTGCGGAAAGTCGGTCACGAGCATGTCGATCATGCGGCTCTTACAGGGCCCGCAGGGGCAGATTTATTCGGGCAGTATTCGGTTTAAGTCCTTCGATTTCAAACGCGACGAAAACGGAAACGTCATTCCCGTATACGAATACGACGAGAACGGCGCGCCCGTCATGGAAGAAGTTACGGACAAAAAGGGGAACGTAAAGCGCGACGAAGCGGGGAATCCCGTGCTCCGTCAGAAGCAGAAGCGCGACGAGTACGGCACGCGGCAGTACGAGATGGAGGAAAAGACCTTCGATATCGCCAAGATGCCAATTAAGGAAATGCACCGTCTGCGCGGCAGACAGATCGCCATGATCTTTCAGGAGCCCATGACGAGCCTGAACCCCGTGTTCACGATCGGCAATCAGCTCGACGAAGTGACCCTTCTGCACGTGCCCGACGCGACCAAGGCGGAGGCGAAAGAGCGTTCGATCGATATGTTGAAGCTCGTTGGAATCGCCATGCCCGA